>CADBRB010000085.1 GCA_902796955.1 uncultured Ruminococcus sp. | reverse complement strand
GCGACAAACTTCATATGCGAGCAAGGTAGTTGCTACTTTTAATAACCGATTACGCAACATTGGTGTGCGCTTCGCACGTTTGTTTTTGTAAAAAGCGCACAGGCAAGCCATTTATTAAAGATAGCTTGCCTGCTTTTTATATTTAATTGATTTATTCATACCGCTATATTATTAAATATTTTTGCGCGGTCTGACCGATTTGTCGACAGTCTGGGGGCAGAGATTTATCTCTGCCCTCATTTTATGCGTAATACAACGACTTACCGGTAAAAGCGCAATCATCAAAGATAGTAATATCGAAAAAACAGTTAAGGTTTTGCACAGTATTAATTCCCTGATTATGCAAACATGGAATTAAATGCGCTTACACCCCTGTTTACCTGCTTTTTTGCATAATCAAGCTTAGCGCTCTCAGAGATAGTGTCGTCTACGTTATTTGCGCCAAGCATTATATAGCACACGTAGTCGCCGTTGCGTACTACCCTTGAGGCACTTACCTTTGCGTGACCGTCATCTGTAACACTTGTGCCTGCAATCATGGAGTTACGTGCCGCTTTAAGCGCATTTTCCACCTCTTCGCCCTTGCCGTCGTTGGCTACTACGGCTACAAGTCTGTCCGGTGTTGTGCCGAGCGTGGGCATTTCCGCTCTGATTTCCTTAACAAGTGCCTTATCTATTGGGAACTCATCGTTGAGCCTGTCCTCCAACATTTCTGTATCCGGCAAATAATCACTTCCGTAGGCGGACTTGACGGTATCGAGTATCTGCGAGGCGGTATAGCGCATTTCTCCCGCAGACGGCGTTGAGCTGGCGTCATTATTCATATCTCCGCATCCTGTTGTCACCAGTAAAAGCATTAAAGTGCATAAAGTTAAAGATAAAAATCTTTTCATAACAATTTCCCTTTCTTGATTTAAAAATAGAGTTGCCGTACTGCGTCGATACATGAGTAAAATGTGTTGTTCATTCATTCATGTATCGACACATCGACAACTCTATTATTTGTTACAGGCAATAGATTATACAAAGTTTGAGGAAAATTGACAAGGGAATGAAATCAAAAAAACAGTCGTTTAAAGAGTATAATTTAGGAAATTTTGTTTTAAATTGTAGATTTTTTGAAACAGCTATGATATACTTAAATCATAGTAGTTTTGTTGTCATAATTACAATAAATTCAACGTATTTTGACACAGATTTTGACAAAAATCAATAAAATATTACAAGGTGTAACTAAAAGTGCGCTTTGTTTCAAAAAGTCTACTTTGTGAAACACGCAGACTCATTAAGGTATTAATATCGTGCGGAAGGTAAACTTATTAGCTTTTCTGCACGAAAATTAGTATAAAAAATTTTTTAAACGGAGGGTCTAAGATGAACAGCAAAATGTACAATTCGGCAATGTGGAGAAGTGTTTCAACGCAAGAAGCATATGAGGTGAATGGAGGTGGCTGGGTAAAATTTATAACAAAATGCGGTAAAGAATGCGGTAAAGAAATTTATAAATGGATAGAGGGCGTTAATTGGAAAAAAGTCGCACTGGAAATAGCTAAAGAATTTGGCCTTAATGGTTTATATGATTTATTATTCGACGATTGACAAAATAATAAATAAGATAAATCCGCAAGCGGTGATGATACACGATGAGTATCGGCATTACTAAAAAGTTTATTATTTAACATATAAACATTTTATTAAAAGGAGATTTAATACTATGACAAACAAAAATAACTGGCAAGAGCTTAGCATGGATGAAGCTTATGGTGTTAATGGTGGCTCAGGTACCCTGTGGGAAGAGTTAAAAAAATTGGCAAAAGAGCTTTGGAAAATTCTTAATTTACCCATTGGGAGGCCAATTGCGCATCCTTGATCCTATAAATTGATTTTAAAATTTACTAAAAAGGAGCAAAAATCATGAATAATAACTGGACTAACCTTACTCAAAACGAAATTATGAACATAGACGGCGGAGTAATGCCCGGCGGATGTATAAAGCCCATAGTAATAGGCAGTACAACCATAGGAGATATACCGCCTATATATACCGAGCCAAAGCCTATTGAAGGTTTCGGACAAAAGTAAAATCTGTATTAACAGACGGATGACAGTCTAATATGGCTGTCATCCGTGCAATATTATGGCAACGATAGGATTAGATAATTATGAAATATAATTGCGTAAGACAGCACGATATAACCGACTGCGGTGCGGCGTGCCTTGCAACGGTGGCGAAGCATTACGGTTCATTTTTGTCAGTTACAAAAATACGCCAGATAGCAGGTACCGACAGGCAGGGCACAAACGCCTACGGTATGGTACAGGCTGCTCAAAAGCTGGGCTTTACCGCAAATGCCGTAAAGGGTGATAAAGAGGCCTTTTTTTCAGGATTTCCGCTGCCCGCAATAGCGCACCTTGCGCTTGAAAACGGGCTGTTGCATTATGTGGTTATTCATAAGATTACCGAAAATGAGATAATTATAGCCGATCCCGCAAAGGGCGTAGTCAAAAGAAAGCCCGAGGATTTTTTTAAAGAGTGGACAGGGGTCATGATTTTTCTCGTCCCAACACAGGATTTTAAAAAGGTCAAAGAAACCAAGAATATTTTTCAGCGCTTTTGGCGGCTTATACTGCCGCAGAAGATGACGGTTTTTAAAATCTTTTTATCATCACTTATAATTACTGCGCTGGGAATAGGCGGGGCGTATTATTTTCAAATCATCATTGACAGCATATTCCCTGCCGGTGTTTTCAGAACATTACACATCCTGTCCATAGGAATTATATATCTGGAGCTGTTCTCCGTGCTGCTGGCATTTTTAAGAACACAACTGCTTGTGAAGCTAAGCCAGCAGCTTGATTTGGCTTTGCTGCTCGGCTACTATGAACACGTTATAAAGCTCCCCATGAGTTTTTTCGGCTCACGTAAGGTGGGCGAGATAATATCACGCTTTAGCGATGCAGGTACGATACGAAATGCTATTTCAAATGCAACATTGACGGTGATGATAGATACCGTCATGGCTGTTGCAGGCGGAATCATCCTGTTTTTGAAGAGCAGAATGCTGTTTTCAATCGCTCTGATTATGATTGCTTTGTATGCCGTGCTGGTTTTTATCTTTAATAAGCCGTTTAGAAAGGCAAACGAACAGCAAATGGAGGATAATGCACAGCTTACCTCTTATCTGGTGGAATCGTTAAACGGCATACAGACCGTTAAAGCGTTCAACGGGGAAAAGACAGTCGGCGAGAATACCGAGAACAGATTTATCAAACTGCTGAAAAGCACCTTTAAGCTGATTTACGTTGAGAACGTCCAAAGCAGCCTTAAATCAATAGTACAGGTAGTGGGCGGAGTGCTGATAACGTGGGTGGGAGCCTATAACGTTATGAAAGGAAATATGACGGTCGGCAGTCTTATTTCGTTTAATGCGCTGTTAGCCTACTTTTTAGACCCTATTAGAAGTCTTATAAATTTACAGCCGATGATGCAAACCGCTGTAGTTGCGTCTGACAGGCTCGGAGAAATCCTCGACCTTGACATAGAAAAGAATGAATCACAGAATGACAGGCTTGAGCCGCAAAGTCTGAGGGGCGATATTGTTATAAAGGACATCTTGTTCAGATACGGCACACGCCGCCCTGTCCTTGAAGATTTTTCAATGGAGATAAAAGCGGGAGAGAGCATAGCCATAGTCGGTGAAAGCGGTGCGGGAAAGACTACGCTTGCAAAGCTGATTTTAAATCTGTATCAGTACGAAAAGGGCAGTATAACTATTGCAGGATACCCGCTGAATGACATCAAGTTAGATACTCTCAGAGATAAAATAGCCTACATCCCGCAGGAGACTTTTCTGTTCAGTGGCACGGTGCTTGAAAATCTGACATTCGGCACAGGAAAAACCGATATGAATGAGGTTGTACGCTGTGCAAAAATGGCGCAGATACATGACTTTATAGATGAAATGCCGCTAAAATATGAAAGTCATCTGGATGAAAACGGCGGTAATCTCTCAGGCGGTCAGCGCCAGCGCATGGCAATAGCCAGAGCAATGCTCAAAAAGCCCGATATTTTGATTCTGGATGAGGCGACAAGCAACCTTGACGCAGTAACCGAGAGAGCCATACAAAACACTATAGACTCCTACAGCAAGGGCATGACAACGATTATTATCGCACACAGGCTGAGTACAATAAGAAACTGTGACAGAATCTTTGTTGTTGAAAACGGCAAAATTACAGAACACGGCACGCATGATGAGCTTATGCAGATACAGGACGGATTTTACCGAAAGCTGTATCAAACCCAGTTGGGGGAGTAGTGTTAGCGGAGATTATATGAGTAAGTATATAAAGTAGTCCCGTACCGCAATTTGAATGCAGTACGGGGCTGTTTTAGTGATGTTGCCCTGTGGGGCTAAGTGATGCTATGCTTTACGGCATAATGATGTATTGCGGTTTTGCTGAAAAGTGATGTGTTTTTTACGTGCGAATAATACATTTTGTCCATAAGACACATCACGCAGAGCTTTTCTGTCCGTCAACGCATTATCATAATAGTTTTGCCGAAGGCCTTTTTGGAGTCGTTGTCAAAAGCGGCGTGAATGTCATTTATGGTGTGAATTTCACTTACACTGCCGACAATGTTGTTGAGGTACTCGACGATTTCGGGGTGTTTGTCGTACATATCAACCGTTTTTACAAAATCGTCACGACCGCTGCGACTGCTGCCGAACATACGCAAGCCTTTTTCAAGAATCATACGTGTGTTTATCGGCACGGGGTACTCGCTTACGCCCAGTATGGAGATAGTACCTTCGGGATTGATATAGTCGATGATTTGATTTATAGCCACAGACGAGCCGTTGCCGCCCACGCACTCAAACGCATGGTCAATCTTCAAGTCCTGCGGTATCTCGGTGGTGAGGAACACCCTGTCCACAAAAGTAAAGCTGTTAAGCTTTTCGGGTACAATGCCGAAAACATATATTTTGGTCTGCGGAAAAAACTTTTTCAAAAACAAAGAGGTTATATAGCTC
>CADBRB010000084.1 GCA_902796955.1 uncultured Ruminococcus sp. | reverse complement strand
GTAGTCACAAAACGGCACACGTATTTCAAGTCCGCTGTACATTGAGGTGCGGTCTTTCCTGTCAAGCAAGGTCTGCATGAACCAGTAAAAATTCAAGCGGAACATTTCACGTATTTTACTGTCGTACTCATCTTCACCCTCAAGCTTATCGGTACTGTTTACTGTGTCATAATACCTTTGCATGGCGTACTCCTCGCCTCGCGGAAGAATACCTTTCTTCAAAATATTTCTTCTGACGCTTAGATCTGTTGACCAGGGAAAGCACTGAGTAAATAAGATTTCCTTATTATGATACCACGGATAACCGCCGAAGAGTTCATCGGCACATTCACCGGATAGAGCCACGGTGTAATTCTTTTTGACTTCAGCACAAAACAAAAGCATAGATGAATCAATATCTGCCATGCCCGGCAAATCCCTCGCACAAACAGCATCGTAAAGTGCATCCGCAAGCTTTGAATTGTCGAGAATCACTTCATTATGCGATGAGCCTATACTTTTAGACATGGTTTTTATAAACTCTTTATCATCGTTAGGCTGAAAAAGGCTTTTCTCAAAGTATTTCTGGTTATCTGTATAATCTACCGAATATGTTGGCAACGGGCTTTTTTGCTCTTTTTTGTACTTTTCCGCCGCTATTGCACAGATTACGCTGGAATCCAATCCTCCTGATAAAAAACAGCATAGCGGAACGTCGGAAACAAGCTGTCTTTCAACTGAATCTCTTAGCAGGTATCTTAAATAGTCAATGGTGTCACTGTCACTGAGAGTATGCCTTTGCGCTTTTAATTCAAAGTACTTTGATTTATATAGTTTATCATTTTTTACTACCATACACTCTCCGGGCAAGAGTTCTTTAATGTTTTTAATTACGCCCTGCCCCTGAGTACGTGCCGGACCCAGAAAGAATATTTCATTCAAACCGCTCTCGTCAACTGTTGCTTTAACCTCAGGATTTGATAGTAATGTCTTTATTTCTGAGCCGAATATAAAGCCGCTATTGTACTCATAATAGAATAGCGGTTTAACGCCAATTCTGTCACGTGATAAGAATAATTGATTATTACTCTCATCTAAAACCGCAAAAGCAAATATACCGTTCAAATAGTCAACACAATGCTCGCCCCAGCATATGTATGCGTTTAAAAGAACTTCTGTATCCGATTTCTCCTTAAATGTGTATCCTCTGATTATCAGCTCTCGTCTGATGTCATCCGTGTTATATAGTTCACCGTTGTATACGATTATATAGCTTTTTCCGTCTTTGGTTATCTTCATCGGTTGTTTACCATGTTCGGGATCTATAACGGATAAACGTCTTTGAATGAGTACAATATCACGGTGAAGATACATACCGCTTTCATCCGGCCCACGCCTTTTTAAAGACCGTGACATATGTTCAAAAGTGTCCCTGTCAGCAAGTGAAAATCCGTCTTTTTTCCACCAACCTGCTATTCCGCACATCAAAAAGTCCCCCTTTTTGGTCATTAAACATATGCTTTTAGAGAAGATTTATTATTACTATAAAGGTTTTTATAACTATTATTGACAAATTCAGTCTAATAAAAGACCAAAAACGTCTAAAAAATTTGAATCTGCAAAGTCTGTTTAAAAAATTGATTTTCTCAAAAATTGCTGATTTTAGTCAATAATCATAGATTTTTCTTGTTGTTAATATGACTTTAGAGTAATGATATTATCTCTATAGAAGAAATTTATGTAAATGACGCAAAAATTTTGTTTATTAAATATGCTATGCGGCCTTTTCACGAATTGACACTAAGAAAGCAATGCACGTGATTATAAGCATGACACTTCCAAACAGCGAGTCATTTTGTGTGAATTTTAAAGTGTTATCTGCTACTGCTGATGTAGGCAAAGCCGGATTATAAGCCAAAATACAGGCATATGTAATTGTTGCGGCAAGCGCACCGTGCGCTAACCTGTATGCCCAAAATCTACTCTTAGATATTTTTATCCTGTTTAGCGCAGTGAACAGCTGAAAATGCACACATATGCCGCCCCAGCATATGCCGAATGCGATTATCAGCGGACTTACTGCGCCTTCGCAGGCATATTTACAACCGTTCATTACCTCTAACAACAGTGGTGTAACTGCGTCTGCGGCATTTTTTTCAAATCCTGCGGCATTTATAAGCGAACTTATTGCACCAAGCACGTTACTGCATTCAAGTACAGCCAAAAAAGCTGAGAACAGTACAACAAAGGCGCACATATTCAGCATTCCGCCACAACAATCTGCGCATGAATCAACTATTGAAGTTATAATGTCATTCTTTTTTATTAAAAGTGGTGTTTTTTCATTAATACACTGCTTTTTCGGCAATGTATGTTCTGAAAAATGGTGTTTTTCTCTTAAATTTACGTATATTCCCAGTATTACCGCAGATATTATTTGCGCTATGAGCATTATAATGCCTATAGCGGTACTTTTTAACATTTGCTGACCTACTACACTGATAATAAATGCCGGCCCTGCACCCACACAAAAGCACATCATCTTCTGAGCCTGTGCATCATTAATCATTTCTTCATCGTATAGCGCCTTTACTCCTCTTGCACCTACGGGGTAGCCTCCAATCATGCTTAGAATCACGGTTGCACTGCAATAACCAGGTAGTCCGAACAGCTTTTCTGTTATTATAGAAAGATGCTTGCCCATATGCTCTGCAAGTCCTGATTTTACAGCAAACGATGATAAAAACATAAAGGGGAACAATGACGGTATCAGAGTATTGGCACTGAACAATAGCCCGTTTTTTGCACCTTTTGCTATCTCTATAGGCTTATAAAGTATAAAAAAGCATAAATAAACGATTATCACGCACAAAAAGAGCATTTTTATGTTAGTTTTTTTGTCTTTAATAAAGATTTTTATTTTCAACATGGTTATTTTCCCTTCCCCGGCTGTTATTTATTCGAGTATTACTGCCTTTTCGGTTTTATTTTAATGATATGAGAAAAAACCTTCGTGTATGTTAATAAAATCAAAAAATCACGCATAGATTTGTATACAGTGTATGCTGTATTCGGGCAATACGGTGCTATTATAAAGAAGGGTATAAGGCTTATAGTTAAAACTGATAGCAAAAGATTAGCTCTATTGTAATTAGCTACTCATTATTAATTATCTGGTTTTATCTGTAAGTGTTATTATGGGTGATACTTATGGGTGAGAAAAGTGAAAATTCTAAGAAATCATTATTTAATCATATTAATCTGAGTAAGGCGCTGAGTAAATCGTCTGTTCATATGGAGGTCAGCGGTAATTCCGAGTTGGTCTTTGAGGGCGGAAAAGGCGTACTGGAATATACCGATACGTCTGTAAAGGTAAATGCAGGTGCGTTTATTCTTTCGGTAACGGGAAGAGGGATGACTATCAAATGTCTTAGCGAGTCTGCCATGGTTGTTTGCGGCTACATTATTTCTATAGAGTTTTTGACATGATGATTAATCTATTCTCTGAAAATGCAAAAACCGGTTTTTATATAGACTTGCCGCTTTTTAACTTTCACAGTTATTTTTATAAGCTCGTTTTAATAGTATTATACTGTTTTAAAGTTAAGTATAGTTTTTAAGTTTGTTCATAAGAGTAAATGATGCTTTAACTTTTTATGGTCTAAACATTGTAAAAATTTTTGAGGGGAGGCTTTATCCGGTCGTAATGAGAAGCATTGTGTGCGATAGCTATGTTTTTTGCATTCTTTCATAGCTTTCGTAGAGAAAATGGGCATTATATGACCGAATCTGTATATTATGGTTGTTTTAAAGCTTTTAAGGTGGATAAAGGGATATGTTGATTTTGAGGGAACGAGTACTTTTCCGGAAAGATTTATCAATATTTCCACAAAAATGAATGTTCAAATGTGGGACGTAAAAGGTGGAGATAAGTGCGTGAGCGGTTCAATGAATTTGGCCGACTACATGGGGATTAAAGGTATCGCAAGGCGCTCTGCGATGAGGTTAAGGGTCAAAAAAAGACACGGATTGCCTTTTGCCGTGCATAAGAATAAAAAAAGAGCAGGCCTGCTTATTGGTGCAGTCTGCTTTGTAATCATTCTGAAAATATTATCAATGTTTATATGGTCGATTGAAATTAACGGAGCGGTTTCTCTCAGCAAAACGGCAATAACGGAGGCATTACTTGAAAATGGCATTGGAATCGGCACGTTTAAATCAGGAACGGATATATCCGAAGTCGAGAGAAAAACAATAATCAAGCTGCCGGATATTGGCTGGATGTCGATAAATCTTTCAGGTACAACCGCATATGTTGAAATTAACGAAAGAGTTGTATCGCCGGAAGTGGTGGACATGACGTATCCCTGTAATATAAAAGCAGCCTGTGACGCTAAAATAATCAGGCTTGATATTGTTAAAGGTATTCCGGAAACGGTAAACGGGGATTATGTGACGGAGGGACAGCTCCTTGTAAGCGGCGTTGTTGAGGATGTTTTCGGTAATTCGTATTTACAGCATGCACAGGCTAAGGTTTATGCCGAAACACAGCATAAAATTAGTGTAAGAATACCTTCTAAATGCATTGTAAATGTTCCGGATAACAGTATGCAATCACGGAAGAGATTATCTGTATTGGGCATTGAACTGCCGATAAGCTTTGCTGCGGTTGACGGTGAAAATGCTTTTAAACAGAGTGAAAAACAGGTTGTTACAGCATTTGGCAACGATATGCCGGTATGGATTTATACGGATAAGTGGTATCAATATAAGCAGAGCGAAAGGGTTATTTCTGAAAAAGAGATGAAGCTGACTGCCGCAAAGAAAATTGCGATGATGGAGATTTTCTCATTTAACGGGAAAAAAATTATTTCAAAGAGGATATCTGAAAGTAATATTGACAGCGAGGGTGTTTTTGATGTAAACTATGTATGCGAAGAAGATATAGCGATAGAAGAAAGAATCGGCTTATCCGAAAGCGGGCAATAAGTGATTTTATACTCCTGTTAAATCAAACATTGGTACATATTCGTCGGTTGCGGACGAAAGCTCTTGCACAAAACCGTCCAAATTGAGCCTGATAAGATGCTCAAGCACTTTGTTATACTCATGTTCGGTTACGGTTCGGTCTATTTCTGAATGCTCATACGCCTTGCCGAGTGGCGTATACTGAGCCATTAAGCTAACCGGCACATACGCTGGAAAAGCACTCTTTATCATGTCAAGTGCATCTATACTGTTATAAATATTATTTGGAAGAATCAGATGCCGTATGACAGTGCCTTTTTTCATCAATCCGTCTTTGTCAAAAACGGGACGCCCGGTTTGACGCACCATTTCAGAAATGGCATCTAAGGCGGTTTTTACATAGTTGCTTATGCCGGAATACTTTTTGGCGATATAATCATCGGAGTATTTGAAGTCAGGCAGGTAAATATCAATTAGACCGTCAAAAAGCTTTAACGTTTCTACCTTTTCGTATCCTCCGCTGTTATAAACGATAGGCAGGTTTGGCTTATAATGCTCAAAGCTTTTTAGAATTGCGTAAGCATAATGTGAGGGATTTACAAGATTTATGTTGTGAACACCTTCTGCTTCAAACCGCTTGTAATAGTCGCATAATCGCTCGATGGGAACTGTTTTGCCGAAGCCTTCGGTGCTTATGACGTAATTCTGGCAAAAAACGCATTTAAGAGTACATCCGCTGAAAAAGATAGTACCGGAGCCCTTGGTACCGCTTATGCACGGTTCTTCTCCGTAGTGCGGAGCAACTCTTGCAATCTTAGGCAGTAAGCCGCTTTTGCAAAAGCCCTTTCCGTCAAAATCACTTCTTACGGCATTACATTCTTTTGGACAAATTGAGCATTTTAATTCCATGACTAAACCTCCAATATCTTTTCATGTTATATTTTATACTAAATCGCCCAAATTTCAAGACTTTTCAGTGAAAAGATAACCGAAGAAGTATATTGCATTTTTATCGAGAAAACGTAAACTAATATAATTCAAAATTGGCAGCTTTTGGTGCCGCTGTTTTTATATCATAATGCGGTATGCTGTTTTATTGCATTACAGACGGCATTATTGCTAAGATTTGAAAATTGTATATTATATATCCACAAAACAATCGGTAAATTCAAATAAAATTATACCAATAATACAGAAAGTATACATACAATCTGTAAAACTAAGAATGCTTATCAAAACAATAGTGAATTGTTTTTTTATGAGTGATACGGACTTATTTTTTAATTTCTCAATGTGTATTAAATCGGTATTTAAAATTGTGATTTAAGTAATGCTTAGACGATAGTTGTATTTGTTATGAGGAGAAAAATGCATAATTAAAATGTCGTGAAAATCATCTAAAAAGGATAAAAGTTGGTTTTTTAAACGCCATAAAGCAAAAAATTTTCAACTACATCGTCTATAT
>CADBRB010000083.1 GCA_902796955.1 uncultured Ruminococcus sp. | reverse complement strand
TATGACATAAAAAACACCCGCATTATGCGTACGCACAATGCGGGTGAAAGCTAATATTGATTTTTCAGATAATTTATTATCCTATGCGCTTTGCTATAACAACAAATCTTCCCGTGTTGTTGCCGAGGTCGTCAAGAGTACCTATGCTCCTGCCGTTCTGGTCGTACCATGCGCAGGTTGAAAGAGTAATAAACTCATCACCGAACTTTGCGGTTACGCCTGTGTCATACAGCGAGAGCTTTTTGATATTGTTGTAGAAGTATTTGAACTCTGACTCTACAAAGAAATTATACTGCTGATAGTATTTAAAGCCGGTATAATCCTTTTTATACTGCTCGGAATAGAAAGCGGCGATAACCTGATATGTTCTTGACTCATACGTTGTTGTGAGAACTATATTCTTGTGTTTGTCAGCGTATGATTTGGTATTGTAGAGAGCCAAATCACGGAACATTCCGCTTGTGGCGCTCTGAGGACGCTTATGGCCGTAGATTATGAGGTTTGAAGAAGGAAGATTATCATCTGCATAATGGCCCTTTGTACCTGCGCCGATGTTGCAGTTGCTGTCAAGTATAAGGCAGCCGTCGTCGTCGGGCTGGTCATATAAATCTCTGCGCAGATAGTGGTCGTCATCGTATGGATCCTGCATAACAGGGAAGTCAACGATAGTGTCCTTTATTTGCAGCCAACCCTTTAAATCGGGGTTGATTTTATTCAAATCCTGATTCTTTTGAACTCTCGTTCTCTCGTTGACTACTACCTTTATACCTGCCTTTACGTAGTCGCTGAGTATCTCTTTGCCGCTGACTTTTTTATATGCACGTACAGTGTAATAGTAGGTTGTGTTTACTTTACAGGTTTTATCGGTATAGTTAGTAACGTCTGTAGCTGTTGCTTTGCCTAATTTGCTCCAACTGCCGGATGCGCCTGTTTTTCTGTAGATATAGTAGCCGTTAGCGTCGTCTATCTTCTCATAGGTTACTCTGGCTGATGTTTCAGAAAGGGCGATACCTGTTTTAAGTGTTGGAGTCTTCGGCTTGGCAACTGCGCTTATGCCCTTGCTTACATAGCCGCTCCAAACGGTGGTTTTGCCGGATTTTACGTATGCTTTTACGGTGTAAACGTATGTTTTGCCGGTTGTAAGCTTTTTATCGGTATAAGATGTAGTTGCGCCGTTGCTGATGTTGGCAAGTGCTGTCCATGACTTATCGGTAGAGAGCTTTCTGTATACTCTGTAACCGTTTGCGCCTGTTACCTTGCTCCATGTAAGCTTAAGAGATGTAGATGTAACCGATGTAAGTGCTGTAAGTGAAGGAATGGTTGGTGCAACCTTTGCCGACAGGCCTGCGCTTGAATATCCGCTTGCCCATGTGCCGTAGGTGTTCTTGATAATTGCTTTTACAGTATATGTATATGTTTGGCCGCAAGTAACGGTAGCGTCTTTATACGATATTGTAGCGCCGCCGCTTATTGTGGCAATTTTTGTCCACTTTGTTTCTCCGGGAGCTTTTCTGAATACATAGTACTGGTTTGCATTTGCAACCTTTTCCCATTTGATGGTAACGGAGCTGTAATCACCAACAGCCGATGAAAGCTTAGGTGTTGCGGGCGTTGTATGTGTATATGCGCCCGGCTTTTGGCAACCGCTCTTAATATCTGTGCCGCTGACAGTGCGATATGCAATTACTGTGTAGCAATAGTGATTGCCTGCGGCAAGATTTTTATGCGTATATGTTACGGTTGAAGCGTTAGTGATGGTGGCGATTTTTTTCCAGCCGCTCGTTGTGCTTGTTGTTGAGCAGTAAAGAATATAGCCGCTTGCACCGGCAACCTTGGCCCATGTAACCGTAGTAGATGTTGTGGACGCCGCTTTTGCTTTTACACTTGGTGTAGCGGGAACAATCTTAACGGCAACGGCTGCATTGCAGTCGCTCTTGGCGGAGCCTTTATAGGTTCTTAACGTATAGTAGTATGTAGTACCGCATACAAGGCTTTTGTCTGTATAGGAAACTGTACTTGCGCTTTTAATTGTTGCAACTGCTTTAAAGCCGGTGTCCTTTTTAAGGCTACGATACAAAATATATCCGTCAACGTTGTCTATAGGCTCCCATTTAATCAGAGCAGAATTATATGAGCTTGACTTTGCATAGTATATAGACGGTTTTTCCGGCTTTGTTGCCGCAAAGGACTCTATACCTGCAATGTTGATGAGCATACAAACAAGTACCAAGATGGAAATAAATGACCTTAGACCTTTAGTTTTTGTTTTCATTTGTTTTCTCATTCCTTTCTAAAAATATCAAGAGGTTTTAATTTGTACTTTTTGTACAAATTTCCTACTATATAAATTATATACCATAAAGTGCGCATTTAACAAGACCTATTCTGTAAAGATTTTTATAAATCTGAAATTATTGCGCCCGTTACGTATATATTACTATTCCTGATTTTAGTTTATGGCATTATAAAAATCAGGAATAGTAAAAATCGGACAAAATTATATTATTTGGAGAATACCTGCGTCCAATAGTGTACATTGCTTGATGTGACGTAGAAGCCTACACCGATTTGTGTATACTGACTGTTCAAAATGTTTTGCCTGTGCGATTCGGAGCCTATCCATTGATCAAATATCGCTTCGGGTACAGAGCCGTATGAATTTGCATTTTCGGCAATATTCTCGCCGGTTGGCATATAATACTCAACTCCGCATTCACTAAGCACGGTATCAAATGCAGTGCCGTCCGGTCTGATGTGAGAGAAGTTTGTAGATATTTCCATTGCACGTATAGTTGCGGCTTTCCACATATCCCTGTTAAACTCAAGTGCCGAAAGGCCGTTTTCTGCTCTGTAGTTGTTTACAAGCTCTGTCATACGTACAGCCAGGTCTGTAGATGTTGAGCCTGTTTGGTCATATTCAGAGTAGAGAAGAGAGCCGTTTTCGGTTTTATATGCCGCAAGTGAGTAATAGTAATCATCAAAATAACTTACGGTAGTATCAGTGTAAGATGTTGAAGCTACTGTTGCAAGCTCCTGCCATGTACCGTTTAAACCGAATTTTCTGTATATTACATATCCGTCTGCACCGGTTTTTCTGTTCCATCTCAATACAGGATGAGTTGTACTGCTGTATTCTGACGGTGCGATATAAACGATAGATGTACCGTTGTAGCTGTAATACGTGCTTACTGTTTCGTTGGTATCAATGCCGTTGAACAGTACATAATCATATCCGTAATTGTCGTTTTGCACTACCGAAATTGAACAAATCGCATATTCATATGTAAAATAGTGCTTGTCCGGACGATCGTAATATGATGAGAAATAGTAGCTGTCATTACAGGATTTTGAATATACCTTTGTCCATTGAGATGTTCCCTGAACACGCCTGTAAATTATGTACGTTGTATCCATTGCGCTCGGTTGAACATTGCTCCACTGCAAACCGATAGTATCATTTTCCGTCACTCCGGTAGTTGACAGATTTGGATTTTCGTGTGAGGTTGAGAACTTGACGGTGGACTTTGTATAATCGCTGTAGGTCTGGTTGCCGCTTGAGTTTTTATAAAGAGCGGAAATGCCGTATGTATAACACGGTGACGGTATGACCTCGTGATCCTCAAAGTAATTCATACTTATCGGGTCAGAGCCGGATATGCACGTAAAAGCTCCGTCGTTATACTTTCTGTAAACCTTATAGCCCAATGCACCGTCCGCCTTATCCCACATTATAAAGGTGTAGGTGTTGCCGTTTTCGTCATCCTGAGGCATAATCATTGTTATCTGAATATCAGGTCTGTCCATTACTACAGGGCCGAACATATCTGAATCTGAGCTTGCGATATAGCTTGTCATCTCATCGCCCTCATCGTTAAACAGATAATACTGCCCGTTCTTAACTGCCGTAGCCTTATAGTAATATGCGGTATCGGTAAGAAGTGTGGTGTCGTTATAGGAGTATACGGTTTGCCCAAAGTCGTTGTTATAGGATACAAGCAGTTCCCAGTTGCCGTTTTGTCCGAGTTTTCTGTATACATTAATTATATCTGAATTTTGAGAAAATTCAACATCAATTTTGCAAAGCTTCTTTGACGGATTAGGCTCGGCAATAACCGAGGGTTTAAAATCGGTGACTGCAAAGGCGTCGCTCATACCGCTGTAATTAAAGCCGCTGTTTGTTACAATGCAGTATTCATAAGACGTATTGCTTTGAGTATAGGAGTCACAGAATACCACATCAAAGCTGTTGCTCATTTTACGAGATTGATATCCTGCATATTTCCACGGTGAGGCAGATGATTCTCTACGATATACAAGATATTTGTACGAGCTTACATCATATTGACTTACGTGGAACTTTACGCAAGCTCCGCCGTTATCGGTTTTAAATACGTCATCTATCCGGGCCGTATTGTTAAGTGAAACGCTTACCGATTTGCCTGCAAGTGAAGGACTGAGAACTGTTTCTCCGTTTACAGTCTTATATGACAGTACCTTATAGTATTTTACATCAAAAAGGCCGTTAACTGTGTCAACATGACTTGTATCATCCGTAACAGTGGCGATAAGTGAATACTCACCGTTGAGGGAATCAGCTCTGTAAACCTTATATCCGTCTACTCCGGTAACAGCCTGCCAGCTTATACGTGTATAGCTTGTACCCTTGTCCGGACCTATGGAAAGTATTTCGGCAGGATTGACGCCGAATACACAGCCTGAGTAATTTGTATGCTTGTACTGGAATGTAACTGTTGCATTACCGCCGGTTCTGTAGTCATAATAGGTTATTGACGCAGTAGGAGTTACGGAATAATAGTATGTGCTTACACCGGAGCTTCCCGTTATGCTGTCGGTATATGTTCCTGTGGCACTGCCTTCCTGCGTATATACCTTTTTAAGCAGGTTGAACGCTGCGGCTGCCGAACTGTTTTTCGCTCTGAATACGGTATATTCTGTACAACCGGGAATCGTTGGGAAGGTTATGTTGATTTTATTAAAGCTTGACGAATCTATTGCAGAGGTTACGCCGGCTATACTGTTGTTGTCTGTCACGTTTGAAATCATGGCAAGCGATGTTTTGCTGTATGATGTTCCGTCGTATACCACTAAGCAATACGCATTTGTGGCCGTGGAGCTGTCATTGTAATATACAATCGGCTCGCTGTTGGGATTTGTCTGCTGGCCGGCATATGTAAAGGTTGAACCGTTTGTGCTTCTGTAAATGTAGTACATAAGGCTCGTCTGATTACTGCCGTTTGAGGTAAATGCAAGGCAGTTGCGGCTCTGGCTTGTTTTCTTCATCCATATGAATTGAGGAATGATGCTGTTATTGGAAGCCGACGCATAGGAGCTTTGCAGATATTGTGTATTTCCCTGATAATCTTTGTATTCGATTACAGCCTTATACTCATAGCTGTTATTAAAATTAAAGCCCATATCGGTATAGCTGTTTTGCGATGTGCTTGCTACAAATTCTTCTCCTGCTCCGCCCACAGGCTTACGGTAAATCTTATAGCTGTCGCTTATGTATTCAGATGTCCACGATACAGCGTTGCCTGCACTCTGCGGATCAAATTCAACCGATACCGCCGGAGGATTAGGCGACCACATATTATTTTTAACGGTTGAGCGTGCGCTCTCTTTGCCGTTATAGACGGCTGATACGGAATAGTAATATCTTGTAAACGGTATTATATCCGTATCGCTGAACGATATATTGCTGCCGGAAGCAGTATATGATTTATCTGTTGCAGACATGGCACTTTGATTTACAACAGCTCTGTACAGCTTATAGCTTTGAGCCTTGTTTATCTTACCTGCCGTTACGGTAAGCCTGCCGTGTTGGTCTATCGTGACGGATTTTAAATCCGGAACAGGAAGTACAAGGGCGGCGTTTGTCACGGGACTGCCCGAAAGTGAACCTGAAACATTTTTGTTCTTGGAGGTTACAGCTACCGAAGCTATATCATAATCGTAATCAATTCCGTATTCTGCGGAAGTGTCGTTATACTCGGCCGAAGAGGATGTACCTGTAACCACAGTACCTACGGTTTGCCATGCGCCTGAGCCTGTTCTGCGAGATACGCTGTAATTGGATATTCCGCTGACAGGAGTGAAGCTGACCGTTATTTTTTCGGTAGTGCTTGTAAATCCCATGAGTGAAGGAGCCGGCGGATAAACCGTAATATTCTGTGACAGGCCTGCCGCCGCTTTTGTGTATGTATTGCCGTTATTTGTTATATAGGCCGTTACGGAGTAGGTATATGTTTCTCCGTAAGCAATGGTTGAATCGGTGTAGCTCAGCTGTGCCGTCTGGGCTATTTTTGCGAGGCTTTCACCCTCGGTTTTTCTGTAAATATAATAGCCGTCTGCATTGCTGTCGCCCGTATAATTGATTGATATTGATTTGCCGTTTAATGCGGCGTCTGTTATTGAAGGAGCAGTCAAATCAAATTTTAATGCGGCAGATGAAGCCGAAAGCTGACTTTCTGCCTCGTTGTGAACGCCGTCGTCCACATATGCGGACACGCAATAGCTGTATGAATGACCGAAATCTATCTGATTATCGGTATATGAGGTTTTTGAGGTTGAAACCAGTATGTCAAATGCGCCGCTGTCGGTTTTTCTGTATATATTGTATCCGCTTGCGCCCGTAACTGCGTTAAAGCTGATGACCACATTGCGGCCCGACTTTGCGGCCTTTAGGTTTGCGGGCGTTTCCAACGGCATATAAACCTCTGAGGAGGCTGAGCTTTTCGCTCCGATTATATCTGCACCGTTTACGGTGACGTATGCCGCCGCACAGTAGATATATTTTTCGTTGTAGAAAATGGTATTGTCCGTATATGATGTTGTTTGAGTTTTGCCTATATCAGACCAGTTGGTTGTGTTTGCGGCGGCTCTGTAAATGTAAAAGCCGGTTGCTCTTGCATCAGCCTTGATTGTTACGGTTACCGCTTTATTGTTAATAACGGCAGATGCTACGGTTGGTTTTGCCGGTACGGCTTTTGCCGATTTTCCGTCAGCGTCATAGCCGGTAGCATACTTGCTGCCAGATGACAGATTTTTGTATGCCTCAACCGTGTAGCTGTAGGTTGTACCGCAAATCGGGGTGCTGTCCGAGTATTTAAGCGTTGAGGCGGAGGCGGCGGTGGCAAGCTGAGTCCATTGCGAGCTGCCCGTTTTGCGATAGATTATATAGCCGTCCGCACCATCGGTTTTTGTATATGCAACGGTGAGTATTCCCGTACCTGTAGCGGTAACCGAGCTTACGGCAGGCTTACTCAATTCGATCAATGTCTGTAGCCCTGTTTTATTATAGTCACTGTATTTCCATGCGGAGTTTACACTTATTGCCGCTTTTACCGTATAGGTGTAATCTGTACCCGGCTCACAGGTAGCGTCGGTATAGGACAGTCCGGTTACATTGTCAGCGATAATTGAAAATGCGTTTTGACCGTCTTTTCTGTATACTATATATTTTGTTGCGCCGTTAGATTTGTTCCATGTAAGCTTTATGGAGTTATAAGAAACCGCAGATATAGAAGTAAGCACGGGCGTATCGAGTACCGGGGTCGCAGTTACTCCCGTACTGTCATATGAGCTTTGTGTTTTATTTGATGTTAAGGCTCTTACGGTATATGTATATGCCGTTCCCGTTAAAAGCCCGGTATCCGTATATGTAACGGCGGTTACGTTTTTAACTTTAGTCCAGTCTGTGGAGGATGTTTTTCTGTAAACATCATAGGACGCCGCTCCGGTCACCTTTGCCCAGGTTACGGTTATGCTGTTATAACCTGCAGATTTTGCAGAGCTGAGCTTGGGCGTCGCCGGTATCGGCTTTACTGTAAGCCCCGTGGTGTTATATCCGCCCTTAAACTGAGTGCCTTTGCTGTTTTTATATACAGCCTGAACCGTATATATGTAATTTGTACCGGGGGTAAGGCCTGTGTCGCTGTATGTTGTAGCTGTTACTGACTTTATATCCTGCCATGCGGCACTGCCTGTTTTTCTTTTGACAATATAGAGATTTGCACCGGCAACGCTGTTCCATGTCAGCTTTATGGAGTTATAATCTGTAGAAGCTGCCGATACAAGCTTTGGTGCCGCAGGAATTGCCGTAGCGGCTTTGCCTGTTGTATCGTAAGTGCTTTTAACGGTTTTTCCGTCGGCAGTTTTAAGCGCCCTTACAGTATATGTATATTTTGTGCCAACGGTACATTTCGTATCGCTGTAAGTAACGGTTGCATTGCCGTTTACCGTGGCAATTTTTGACCATGAGGTTGCCGAGCCTGCTTTTCTGTATATTTCATAGGCGGTCGCTCCGGATACACTTTTCCATGTTACCTTTATAGTCGTAGAGTTTGCGCACTTGGCTGAAACAAGGGCGGGCTTTGCTGGCAAACCTATGCCTACCGTTCCGGTGGTGTTGTATTTTCCCGCTATCTTTTTACTGTTTACTGTGCGGTAAGCGCAAACGGTATAATAGTAAACAGCGGAGGCTTTACAGGTATTATCTGTATAGGTTACGGTTGCCTGTTTGGTTGTTTCTCCTATTTTAGTAAAGCCGGAGGTCTTTTTTGACGAACGATAAATGTAATAACCGCTTGCTCCGGCGATTTTATTCCAGGTGACCGCTATTGAGGTGGAGGATTTCTCCTTAACACTGCTTATTTTTGGCGTTGCCGGAACAGGCTTTGCACTTACTGTAGCACTGTATGCGCTTTTTGTTTTGCCTGCAACAGCCATGACCCTGTAGTAATAGGTAGTGCCTGTTGCTAAACTTGAATGCGTATACTTTGCCGCTGTAAGCGTGCTTGTTGCGGTTTTCCAATTCTTTTTATCGGTTGAAAACTGTACGGTATAAGTTTTTGCCCCCGATACGGCTGACCACTTTACGGTTATGCTGTTGTATGAAGCGGACGCAGCGGAAACATTTGCGGGTGCTTTGAGCGACGCCGCAGATACCGTAACAGCGAGCGCAGAAATCACTATAATTAATGCGGCGACGACAGCGATGATTTTTTTACTGCTTTTCATGGTTTTACGCTCCTTTGTTTGATAGTATTTTGTTTGTTTGAATGTTATTTATCATGAACCTGGTTTGTTTACAACGTGAACAGGGTGACCTGTTATAAACTTAAATAGATTATAATACAGCGTATTCATTAGTCTGCGCCTTGATTCGATGTGACCCCATGCTACATGAGGAGTTATTGTAAGATTCGGCAGATTAAGCAGCTTGCAGTCTGCGCTCATAGGCTCGGCTTCCAGTACGTCCAGTGCCGCACCGCTGATTTTCTTATTTACAAGCGCATAGTACAAATCATCACTGTTGACTATAGCTCCCCTTGCCGTGTTTATCAGATATAGATTACTGTTACACCTGTTAAAAACGTCTTTGTTGAACATATTTTTAGTATCCTCAGTCAAGGGACAGTGTATGGTTATAACATCACAGTAACTTATCAAATGACTGAATGATACCCGGTGATAACCCTTCTTTTTATCAGAATTTGTAAGCGGTCTGGGATGGCAGACATAAACCGTCATATTAAACGCTGAAGCAATTTTGGCTACCTGTCTGCCTATTTTGCCAAAGCCGATTATACCTATAGATTTATTCTTCAGCTCATGCGTTTCATATACACACGGCGAAAAAAGCTTTGTACGTTGCCAACCGCCGTTTTGCACAAAATTATTGTATTGCGCAACCTTGCTGAAATGGTTGAGTATAAGTGAAAATGTGTGCTGAGCAACTGCATCCGTGGAATAATCTGGTACGTTTGTAACGGTTATTCCGCTTTTTGAGGCATACTCTGTATCAATGACATCGTAACCGGTTGCCATCACACCTATGTAAACAAGCTCAGGTGCGTTGTCCATGTCCTCAGCCGTGATTTTAACTTTATTGGTTATTACTGCGTTTGCGTCTTTTATGCGTTCGGCAACCTGGTGCGGTTCTGTAAAAGCATGAAATACCGTGTTGCCCAGCAGTGTGAATTTATATAAATTTACATAGCTGTCTGTCATAGTCATGGCATCGAGTATGACAATTTTAAAGTCCTTTATCAACTGCTTATCGACGGCTTCCGAAGCATTTACTCTTTTCATTACTACTGCGTATTTGCCTCTGTCCGGCGAACAATCGGACAATCTTATCCTGCTTTTATCTATACGCTTTACTCTCACATTGGGTATTATTCCGCTTTTGGGAGGTGATGTAAATCCTTCACTTGCGTATTTCTCTCTAAGTATATTTTCAACTGTTTGATTAAGCTTGTCGACTGCTTTTTCAAGCCTGTCTATCTGTTTATTTTCATCTGACATCTCTAAAAATAAAATACAATGCAATTTAATAATATTGCCGTATTCTTCCACCTTTCTGCCTTTGTACAAAATGCGTTTTGCGTTACGGGCTTTATAAGCATATGCTTAGCTTACATGGGCACCGGCATCGCAAATACGCAAGTGTACATAGCCTAAATCTATACTTATAGCTATATACTTATATGATAACACAGAAGCCATAATTTAACAATAAAATTTATAATTTTTTTACGCACAACCAAAGAATTAAACAGAACTTATAATATGCGGTTGATTTTTAGTCTTTAATTGGTTAAAAATGCAGTTTTAATCGGTGAAATGTGAAATTTAAAAGAAAACCGATAGTAAAAATAGACAAAAACATATTTTACGAAAAACGGGATTTTAATCGGACTTTTGAATTGATAAAAAAATTTTGAAAAAATTATAAATTAAATAAAAAAATAGTGACAAACCATGTAAAATATGGTATGATTAACATGAATATGAAGATAGGCAAGTGTACGTATGTAATTCAAGATTTTAATTATTTAAATTTTGAAAGCAAAACATCATAGAGCGTGTGAATCAAGAAAAACGGAGGAATTAAAAATGAAATTGAAAAGAAAAAGTTTAATAATTTCAACAGTAATTCTAAGCATAGTTATTCTGTCCGGGGTGTTTATCTCCGCAAACGGAGGACCTAAAGGCGTAATAAATATGTTTTATTCCGGAGCGGATGAGGGCTATAAGCAGCAGGGTATCTCCGCACAAGGTGACGTTATAGTTAGGACTGCTACGGTAGTTGCTCATAACGATACTAAAAACAGGGATTATACCAGTCTTATTTCAGCAGTAAGCGAAGCGTCCTCAAGGGATGTTATTACCCTGAAAGCGGATATTACACTTACAGCCGAGGCTGCCGGCAGAATCACCATAAACAATAAGGAGCTTACAATAAAAAGCGATACTACTCCGAGAACCATTTCGACGGCTTCATCGGCATTGCCTTTTATTAAGCTTACAAGTGCGGCTAAATTAACCTTGTCCAATAATATTACAATTAACGGAGCTAATTTTACCGGCACATCTGTTGTTACGGCAGAGGGAGGCAGTACGCTTTCGCTCAGCAATGTCACATTTAAAGATGTGAACGTAGCTACAGGCAACTATAACGGTAATGTGATTACGCCCGGAGCTATAATAAATCTTACAGGCTCGACGTGCAATATTAATACCGTGACGATGACAAACTGTAAGGGCGGTATGACGCCTGCGGGAACATCAGGCAGTTCTACGAGATTTTATTCTACAGAAGGTAATGATTACAGCAGCCTTATAAAGCTTGGTACTGCATCTACGCTTACAGGTACGGGTCTTACCGTTACAAACAGCTACAGTACATATGCCATAGTTGCACAGGGTACAAGCACGGCTACTCTTACCACGTATAAGGTGAGCGGCGGCGAAACAGGTGCAGTTTATATTACCGATAAATCAACCGGTAACATAACCGGATTGACGACCGAAAATACGACGGGTAAATATTCCGGCGTTGTAAGAGTAACCGGAACAAATTCCTCCATTACTCTTAAAAACAGTACAATCAAAAAGCACAACATAACTGCGTCAAGAACCAATGTATCTGCTGTTTATGTTGATGCAAACGGAAAAATTACATTGGACGGATGTTCGATAATTGAAAATAAAGGTCTTGGCAACACTAAAGGCGTGGGTATGTATGTGGCGCATGACAGCGGTAAATACGGCTCCGTAACTCTCAAAAACAAAGTTGTTATAAAGGATAACATGGCGGGTACGGAAAAGTCTAACCTTTTTGCGTGGGACAGCCCGCTTATGGCAAGCGGAAGCGTTTTGCCGCTGAATATAAATGACTTGAGCAACACAAGCGAGATAGGCGTTCAGCTTACCGTTGCGGAGAATCGTACTTCATTTCCGACCGTGTATAGATATACAAGACAGGAATGGAGCGATGAAGCAGGCGATTTCGTTGATGTTGTAATTTCAGTGCCGGAAACCGAAGGCGTAGCTCAGAGTGACGATACTACACCGAACGTGGTTACAAAAATTGCAGCAAAGCCTGCGCTCTATAAATGCTTTGTGTCAGATGACGATTTGTATGTAACAGGATACACGGACAGCAATATAATTTACGGACGTAAGCTGCTGGTTACATTTGATGTTGAGTACGGCGAGGGTACAATGGACAATATGTATACCTGTCAGGGCAGTAAATTTGTAATGCCTGCAAATAACGATAGTTTTACAAAATACCACTGTAAATTCCTATACTGGGGTACAAAATACGACAGCGATTTTACTGCTGCAGATCTGTCTGACGGCGACCCCGGAGAGATATACGAAGAAAACGAAGAGGTTACAATAGACAGAAACTATAACCTGCATTTACATTCAAGGTGGCAGAGATATGCGGCTATGATAGGTGATAACTACTATCTTACGGCAAATGAGGCGTTTGATGCTGCCCAGAATACAAGTGTCGGTACAACCATAAAGCTTATAGGCGACAGCAACATTACAGGAAAAATTCAGGTTAAAAAGAATATTATACTGACCGTAGATAATTCCACCATTTACAGCTCTACGGATGATAATATCGCTTCGCGTCAAGTCGCAAGACCTTCCATTAATAACGGTGCAGCATTCTCTCAAGCAATGCAGGATGCAATTATAGCAATGAATATGGAGCCTGTATTTGAAATAATCAACAATGCAACTCTTACAATACAGGGTAATGAAAGCTGTAGTGTGATAATTTCCGGTTTAAGTTCGGATGGAATAGGCGCTGGCTCTCCTTTAATTCTTGTAACAAAAGGAAAGCTTAATCTTTATGAAAATGTAAGATTAACAGATAACCATAACATTACTGTTTTAGATAATGTGAATGAAAAATACACACGCAGAGGCGGCGGCGTTTATGTGTGTACGGGCAGTACGCTCAATGTTCGCGGTGCAACTATAGATGGCAACACAGCAGTAATGGGCGGCGGTATTTATCTTGAAGGTTCAGGTACGACCGGTGCTGTCATGGAAATGGAACATGGAAAGTTTGGAGAAGGAGAGGATATGATTGGCATACCTTCCCAAATTAATTTCAACGAAACAAAAGTACCTACATACGGTGATGATCGCAATGTTGTAGATGCAGGCGGAGGTATTTACGCAGGCAAAGGAGCAAACCTGAAAATTATCAGCGGTAATTTTAAAGGCAATAAGGCTTGTGCAAATGACGGTACTGGCGGTTCTATTGCTTCGTATGGCGCAACTGTGGTTATCAATGACATCAGCGTTGAAAGCTGTGCTGCAAATGCTGCGGGCGGAGGTATATATGCAAACGGAGGATCTTTCAATATAACAGGCAATACCACTATATTTGATTGCGAGGCGAGCAGAGGCTCAGGCGGTGGTATATATTTTGAAAACTGTACTTATACGCTTTCAAAATCATCTTCCGAAAACTCGTTAAAAATACAGGAGAACAGAGCGTACAACGGCGGTGGTATATATGTTAAAAAAGCCTCCGGAACAATGAGCTACGGATTTATTGAGAATAATAAAGCCCATTCAAGAATGGACGACACTCAGGGCTTTGGCGGCGGCGTGTATGTAGGCGACGGTGCAACGTTTAATCCGCAAAACACAAATATAACCGGCAACAGCTGTTATACAGGCGGTGGCGGTGTGTATGTATGCCCAACCGGCAAAATGACCGCTAAGGCGTGTAAAATACTGAATAACAGAGCAGAATTCGTTCCTGCCATGAACGGGAATAACGAAGACACCGGAGAAGCGGAGGAAGAAGAAGAGGAAGAAGAGGAAGAAGATTCTACCGGAGAAATAGGTGCCAAGGGCGGCGGCATATATGTTGACAGCAACAGCACAAAGTTCGGTGATGTTGTACTCGAAAGCGGCGAAATACAAGGCAACTATGGTGAGCTGGCAGGCGGTATATATCTCTCCCCCAAAGGAAAGCTTCAGTTAAAGGGCAAGCTTATAATAAAAGAAAACAGTTATTCTCCTTCAAGTTTAGTATATGTAACCGAGTTCTGCGATTTGTATATAGATGAGAATAAGAAGATGACGAGCGGACAAATTCTTACAGGCTCTGAAATCTATATTTATTTGAATATCGACGGAAAAGTATACGGCGACTTTATGTTAAACAATGACTACGCCACGGAAGATTCAAAATACTTTTTCCCGGATACGGCAAGAAAGCTTGATGACGAGGGCAATGTAATACCCGATGCTGATGCGGTAAAGTATGTTGTAGGCGTAAACGGAAAGACATTGTTTGTAAACAGAGAGATAAATGTTGTATTTCTTGACGGCGTTTTGGGCGAACAGAATAACGGCGATGAAGTTGCACCGATAAGAGTTGCATATGGCGGAACCGTTATAATGCCGTATAATAAATTTAAAAATGCCGGATATACGTTTGATTACTGGCAGTGTAGTCTTTTTGCTCCGGATGATGAGAACAATCAGTTCAGACCGGGCGACAGTCTGGTAATTCCGGACGATATAGAAACGCTTATGGAGGTGCAGATGACCGCCATATGGTCAAATAACGTTGCCAGAATAAAAACAAAGTATTATACCAGTATAGAAGCTGCCATAGCCGCAGCTGAGGAGGCAACCACCGACGAGGACAGCACTATCTATATACTTAAAGATCTCGAACTCAACAGGCCTCTTACAATAACAAAAAAGGTTATAATAACATCTGACGAAACATCGGCGGGCACTGACGCAGGTCAGTACGGCTTCTTCAGAGGTAAAGAGAATATCATGAAGTCACAGTCGCTGATATACGTACTAAAGGACAAAACTGCTGGACAGGACGGTAAGCTGACGCTCAGCAACGTATTTGTTACCGGTGAATACAGCGAAACGTCAATGGGTATACCCACGGCATCATCACCTCTTATCTATGTTACCGGTACGCTTGCCACAATAAACGGCACTACAGTCAAAAACGGTTATTCAAGCGGCAGAGGCGGAGCTGTTTCCGTAATGGGTGAGGGCGTGTATAACTGCCGCAACACCCGCATTATCGGCAATAGAGCGCAGGACGGAGCAGGTATATATATTAACTGTACCGCCGCAAATGATATAGACAACCTCTACATAAACAATTCAAAGATATCGCAAAACAGGGCTACCGGATACGGCGGCGGCATATATGTTTCGGGTACTACAAAGGTTACTATAGAGGGCAACGCCATGATAGGCGGACCAAACGAAAATAGCGGCTCAATGGGCAACTATGCGATTTCCGGTGCAGGAATGTGCCTTGAGGGAGGCACTACCAATATAGGTGCAGCTCAGATATCTTATAATGTAATAAACAATACCGATTACAACAATAATTCAAAAATGGGCGGCGCAGGCATATATCTTGGCGGAGCCGAGCTTACGCTCGCAAGCGTAAACAGCGTAGTATCCAACAACGCATTAAATGTTTCCGGACGTACAACCTACGGAGCAGGCATATTTGTAAGCAGCCCTGCAAGTAATTTCAAAATGTCAAACGGAAGCATAATAAATAATAACGGCGGTAATACAACAACAGGCGGCGGAATTTATACCGCAACTGCAGTACTTGTAGCCGGTACATCAATAATAAAGGATAATAAAACAGGCACTAAGGACAGCAACCTGTATCTGGACGGAACAAGACTTATTAAGCTGGAGGGAGCAAAAATAGGTTCGGATGTACACGTATCCCTTAACGAAGCGACCAACACAGGACCTCTGCTCACCGACGGTTCAAGAACATATCTTACGGACGCCGGAGTTACCACGTTGTATGCAAGCACACTTGTGCCCGACGATACACGATACATAATCTATCCGTTGTATAATGTTGCAAGCAACAGCTATACGGCAGAGAGAAACATATATATAACCAAGGAAATAACGGTTACTTACGATTACAACGGCGGTACGTCAAGCACAATACCCGAAACACAGGTAATATACTCGGATTTCACCAATAAGCTTTATACAAACAAATCCATTACCCGCACGGGCTACCAGATAAACGGCTCGGCTAACTATTGGAGAAGCAGGGAAGGAAGCTTTGACGCTGCAAACTGCTATTATAAGACGGGCAACTCTACAAGCAACTTCTCTATTCAGATACAGTGGGCGCCGTTGCAAATAGAGGTAATAACCACAGGTAACAATTTTGCTCTTACGTACGGCATAGCTGTTCAGCATGAGCTTAATATTTCAATATTGAACGACGCCGATGCCGGCCCTTATGTTCAGTATAAACTGGACGGAGGAAAAATACCTCCGGGACTTACGCTGAGCGGAAAAACACTTTCAGGTACGCCGAATCAGCCCGGTCCGTACAACTTTACGCTTAAAATAACAGGAAGAAACGGAACTGAGGCATATGCTTACTTCCAGATAAAGATAGGTAATGCGCCCGGCAAGGTAACGTTCGATAATGATGTTTCCAAGTATTATGACGGCATACCTATGGCATATCCGGCTTATACGCGACTCGGAACAGGTAATGTAACCATAACGTTTAACGGTTTGGATACGCCGCCTACCGAAGCGGGCGAATATGAAGTGGTTATCGCAGTAACAGAGGATGAATACTACAATGCGGTAACAGTTTCAAAGAAGTTCTATATTTATAAAATCAACAGAGATTTTACACCGAAGGAAGTTGTGACTACAAAGATATATGACGCCCTGCCGGCTCAGATAGATGAGGTATATATAGAGGTATACACTGCGCTTGTAGGTACATATAATTATCAATTCTGGTGGTATGATAATCTGTCTGTAGCAAATGCGGATACAAACGGTTCAAGAGCCAGAGAAACAGTTCCGGTAGACGTTGGCACTTACTATGTAAAGATGTTTACCGAGGGTGACAACAACTACTATGATGACATAAGCAGGGTATATACATATACCATAACTCAAAGAGAAGTAAGGGTTGTATGGAAGGATACTCAGTTTGTATATGATACAAAACCGCACAAGCCTTCGGCTACGTTTGATAACAACATACCTAATAATCATATAATCTACGACCTTGAAACAGAGGGTCTGCAAACCATAGTTGGCAGTTATGTTGCCAAAGTAACGCAGGCGGCAAAGGATACGTTCTATAACTTTAAGCTTGTAGGAACAGAATGCCCGTTTACGATTATCAGGGCGGATACAACGGTAAACATAACAACCACTCCTATGAACAAGACCTATGACGGATATCCTCCGGAGCTTGAATACTTTACCGTCAGTGACGGTACAGTAGGCTTTGTATGGTATAAGGAGGACGGCAAAACCGTTATCAATCCGCCAACAGAGAGAGGTAACTATAAAGTAAAGGTTACGGTTACACAGGGACATAACTATAATGCTACACAGAGCCAGATATATGAATATGTAATCAATCCCAAAAGAGTAAATGCAGTATGGAGTAATCTTGAGTTTACCTATACCGTAGACAGAATAGAAAACGACCATGAAATAGCGGTTGTATATGTACCGAGTGCATACTATATGACGGTATTCAACGAGCATATAGACCTTGTTGTCAGCGGTGCGCAATCTCAGGCGGGAACGTATTTTGCAACCGTAAATCAAGTAACTGCCGACCGCAACTATGTAATTGATAACTGGCAAATGCCATTTGTAATCAATAAAGCGGCGGGCAGCATTTGGAATACGGGAAGTCTTTCAAGGGACTATAACGGACAGACGGTTTCCGGCGATAATGCCTTTGCATGGATTGGCGACGGCTGGAGAAAATACAGATATGTTGATGCAGAAGGCAATGTGCTGGATTCAGCCCCGAAGGATGCAGGCAGGTACAGCGTAAGCGCATTCCTTGAGGAAGGCAAAAACTATCTGGGCTCAAGCAGTTACACTCAGCCGGTCTGGTTTGAAATATACAAGCTGGACGGCAAGGTGCAAATAAATACCAATGCTCAGTTCTCAAAGATATATGACGGATTGCCTGTTTCAATGTATGATCAGGTAGGAAAGAAAAAGTATACCGTAAACGGTGAACTGCCGGTACAGATAGATTGGTATACATTTGACGGCGACCATGTTTGCGGCGGTTTGGATTTAGGGCCTGATGAAGAGGGTACCGGAGCTAACGGACCTATAGAAGAAGGCTCGTACAGAGTGGTTATTACTCTGCCTGATTCCGTAAACTACTATGGCGCAAGCGATTATGCCACATTTAACATCAAAAAGCTTGAGGGTGCGGTTAAGATAACAGCCAACCTCAATAAAACTTATGACGGAAAGCCGGCACAGCTTGAAACCTACGGTGCTGACGGAAGCGTTATAGACAAGGGCTATGAGTACATATTGCCGGACGGCGAAATAACGCCTACCATTGTTGTAAAATGGTACGATAAGATGATGAAAGAGCTGGACAGCGCACCTGTAAACGCAGGCAACTATACTGTTGTGGTTACTCAGCTTATAGAAGTAAAGGTTGAGATGGTGACGGTAGACCAGTACGGCAATGAACACGTAGGCGATCCCATTACATATACAAATGAATCCACAGACAGAAAAGGATTTACCATAGCGAAGGCAATGCCTTCCGTACAGGCATCCGAATTGCAGACGAAGGTATATGACGGTAAGCCGTTCTCCTTGAAATATGATGCGGTTACCGACGGAAAGGTATATGTTGCATGGTATAAGGGCAGTGAAAAGATAGAATATGTGCCGACAAACGCAGGAAGCTATTCGGCATATATCGAGCTGTACGAAGGCGATAACTACGTTGCCTACAACTATACCGGCATATCGGTAAAAATAGATAAGGCTCCGTCAATAATTGAGCCTGTATCAACATATCAGGGTATGTCAAAGCCGTATGACGGCGTTGCGCTCGAAGAACCTGAGTATAATGTAGTTCAGGGCGACGGCAGAACATGGGTTGTATGGTATACCGACGCTTCTCAGGTATCATCTCCGCCTACAGAAGCAGGCGCATATGTAGCACGTATCGTGATAGCGGAAACCGATAACTATTACGGTACATCTGTAGATATTGGAAAGGTAAAATACACCACGGATGAAAACGGAGTAAATATCGTAGATCCAAGTGAAATGATAATCATAGGCCAGCTTACGGGTACAATTACCCTTGTAGATACCAACATAAGCAAGGAATACGACGGATATGCCGCATTGGCGCCTACGTACCATTCCACAGGCGCGGTAACTATATACTGGTATAAGAGAAACGGCAGTGAGCTGAAGCTGTTGGATTCTCCTCCTGTAGCTGCAGGTGACTATACTGTTAAGCTCATTTATTTGGCTACTACCAACTGGGCAAGTACAGAAGAATCGGTTGATTTTACAATATACAAAAAGCCGATAACCGCAAAGCTTACGGAAGTATTCAGAAGCTATAACGGCTCAACAAAGATTACCCTTGAGGACGGCGAATACTCGTTTGACGGACTTGTGGGCAGAGATGTAGTTAAGCTTGTTGCAAACGGAAACTTTGCAAGCAAGAATGCAAACGTAACCGATGAAGACTACTACCAGAGAGCATATTTTAATAATATGTATATCATGGGCGACGACAGCGTAAACTATACGCTTGCCGAAACATCGGCGTCTACAATAGGACGTATACTTCCGGTTCAGCTCGTTTTAACTCCGGACGAAGACCAGAGTAAATACGAAACTGACGACGACCCTGTATTGACATATTCAACAACGGGCTTGATAAGCGGTGATACAATAAACGGCCAGCTTACCAGAGCGCCCGGCGAATATGTAGGACAATATGCGATAATGAAGGGTACTGTTGATGCGGGAACCAACTATGTTCTTACATTTACCGAGGGTGTACAGTTTACCATAAAATCAAGACCGATGTACAGCATAGAGCTGGATTATGAAGGTCAGGGAAGCATTGCCCCGGCTAATGTTGTAAACGTTATAAAAAATGAGGATCAAACATATTACTTTACTCCTCAACAGGGATACCTTATAGCGAGTGTTATAGTTGACGGCGAGGATTTGGGGCCGATGAACAGCTACACCTTTACAAAGGTCAGCTCTTCGCACAGTCTGTATATAGTTTTTGAGCCGGATGTTATGGCACTTGACGTTGTAAACGAAACACATAACAGCGTTACATTGCAGTGGAAGAAGCTTGACAATGCTGTAAAATATGACATAGAGCGCTCTGATGACGGAGTGAACTTTACCAAGGTTGCACAGGTTGATAATCCAGAAGCGACAACATATGTTGACAATGGCCTGCGTGCTATTCGTACATACTATTACAGAGTAATGCCGTATGTAACCGATGGTGAAACCACAACAAAGCTCTACTATACAAAGATTGCCGTTGCCGAAACTATAATCGGCGAGCCGGTGCTTGTAAAAGCAGAAAGTACAAATTACAATGCCATAACGGTTACATGGAAGCCCTGCGACGGCGCAGACGGATATTACATTTACCGTTATTCCGATGTTGACAGCGCATGGATAAAAATCGGAGTTGCCGCAGGACAGAGCAAGTCCTCATATACCGATAAGACGGTAGAAAACGGCGAAACATACAGATATACCGTTCGTGCGTATGTTGTTCAGGACGGCGATGAAAACCTCAGCGGCTACGATACCACAGGCAAAAAGGCAACTGCTATGCCGAACACTCCGCAGATAACCGAGTTGACTGTTTCGGGCAGAACCGATGTAACCGTTAAATGGGGAGCAATAGCCGGAGCTGAGAGCTACAATGTGTACAGATCTCAGACAAGCGCAACCTCAGGCTGGAAGATGATAAAGAGCTTAAAGGGAAAAGCCAGTACCGAATTTACCGATACTGGACTTACCGAGGGCACAACCTACTACTATACTGTAAGAGCTATAAGAGAATCTGTATTAAGTAAATATAACGATGGCGAAAAAATACAGCTTATACCGAAAACTCCTGTTATAAGCAAGGTTGCCTGTGCAACATATAATCAGCTTAAAGTAACATGGGGCAAGGTAAGCGATTGCGACGGATATGTTTTGTACAGGTCATTAAAGGAAAACGGTGCATGGACTAAGATTACTGCCTTGACAAGCGGAGCTACCGTTACCTATACCGATACAGTGCCGGATTGCGGAGTTACATATTACTACATGATAAAGGCATACTGGAACGATACATCAAAATATGTATACTCAGGTGCATCGGCGTCTGTAGCAGGGCATACTCTGCCTACAAAGCCCGATATCAAGACCGCAACGTCCGTAGGCTATAAATCCGTAAAGCTTACATGGAACAAAATAGCCGAAGCAACAGGTTATAAGATTTATAGAACAGAAAACAGCGATAGTACCGGCTGGAAAGCAATAAAAACCATAACCTCGCCTGCCACGGTGGCTTATACGGACAGTACAGCAGAAACGGGCAAGACATATTACTATACTATCAGGGCTTATGTAAAAGTTGATACAGCCGAGATTTTAAGTAATTACAATAAACCCGGCACTGCGGCAAAGGCAATACCGTCAACTCCGAAGATAAGCAGTGCAACAGCTACGGGAGGCAGACAGATAACTCTTAAGTGGGCTAAAATAGCAGGTGCAGACGGATATCTCATTTACCGTTCACTCAAGAGCAACAGCGACTGGAAGAATATCCAGAACATTAAAAACGGCGATGCGGTTTCATATGTTGATGAAGCGGCAGTACCGGGCACACAGTATTATTATACAATAAAAGCCTATACTTCGGCTTCAAGCGGCTATGTATACAGCGGCTATGAAAAGGAAGGTATAGGAGCAAAAACAACCGTTGGAAAAGCCCAGCTCAGCAGTGTAACTACAGCAGGATACAATTCCATACAGTTGAAGTGGAAAAAGGTAGCGGGTGCGGACGGATATGCCATATACCGTTCAACAACCAGCGGAAGCGGTTTAAAGAAGATTAAGAGCGTTAAGGGAACGGTTACATCGTATGTAGACTCGACAGCGGTATACAATACTCAGTATTACTACTCTGTAAGAGCGTACTGCACACTTGACGGTACAAACTATTACGGTGCATACGATACAACCGGAACAGCCGGAAAAGCGGCCGCAATACCGCCTGAATTTACCGTAAAGAGCGAAAGCATCAACAAAATCAAGATTTCTTGGAATAAAGTAGCTGACGCCGACGGATATATAGTTTACAGAACACTTAAGAGCGACGGCACCGGTTATAAGTCATTAAAGGATGTAGCAAACACTGTAACAAGCTATATTGATACTGATGTAGAATGCGGTACAACGTATTATTACACTATAAGGTCTTACAAGACCATAGACGGTAAACTGATAAAGAGCTCTTATATCAAGAACGGCATTGCGTGTACGGCGGCTCCTGCCGAACCGGTTGTTACGGCTCAGCAACAGCAGGACGGTACGGTACTGATAGGCTGGAACAAGATAGAAGGCGCAGTTAAATTCAGAGTTTTCAGAAGACCTGTTGGCGGTAAATGGAAAACACTGACAACCGAAACCTCCGATGTTCTTGTATATATGGATATGTCCGAGGAGATAAACGGCAAAACCGACTACGAATATGCGGTAAGAGCCATAGCCGAAAACGGTACGATGAGTACATATACGCCAGTAAAGATAAAGGTCTATGTAGACCCGAATCCGGTGTAAGACCGTTTAAAATGTAATGATTTAAGCTTAAGTGTTTAATCGGCGCAAAATAATAAAATAAAGTAAAGCTTCGTATCGCATGATAGCGGTACGAAGCTTCAGTGTGTAGACAAACTTGTCTACACACTGTCAGGCTTTGAGAAATCGAGGCAGATTATACGAAAACAAATTCGTCGGCGTACATGTGTACGGTAGAGTTTGTTTTCGTGGAAAGCGCACAGGCAAGCCATTTATCAAAGATGACTTGCCTGTTGTTTTATATTTATCTGATTTATTTGTAATTTCTTGTCATTATATATTTTTGTGCGGTCTGACCGATTTGTCGACAGTCTGAGCCGAGTACATATTCTGTACTCGGCTCATTATAATACTTATTCACCTACCGGCGGATCTACTGTTCCGTCAACACCGGATTCGCTC
>CADBRB010000082.1 GCA_902796955.1 uncultured Ruminococcus sp. | reverse complement strand
TGAAAAGGTTATAGATTTAAAGGGAGCAAGGGTTTATCCCGGATTTATCGACGCACACACTCATCTTGGCATATATGAGGACGGTTTGACGTTTGAAGGTGATGACTTAAACGAAACTACCGAACCGGTGACGCCTAATTTACGAGCTATAGATGCCGCTAATCCGATGGACAGGTGCTTTGCGGAGGCAATAGCCGCAGGAGTTACTACGGTTTTGATATCACCCGGAAGTACAAATCCTATTGCAGGACAAATCGCCGCTATAAAGACTGCCGGAAGACGTATAGATGATATGATTATCAAAGCGCCCGTCGGTATAAAAATGAGCATGGGCGAAAATCCGAAGGGCAATTACAGCGAAAAAGAACAGTCGCCCGTTACAAGAATGGCTGTTGCCGCACTTATCAGAGAAACTCTTGCAAAGGCAAGGCGATACGCCAAGGATAAGCAGGACGCACTAAAAAATCCTGATGAACACACTTTGCCTGATTATGACAGCAAGCTTGAAGCACTTGTTCCGCTTATAAAAGGGGAGATAAAGCCGTATTTTCATGCTCATAGAGCAGACGATATTTTCACGGCAATTCGCATAGCAAACGAGTTTAAGCTTAAGCCTGTAATTATTCACGGAACAGAGGGACACCTTATAGCTCAGGAGCTGGCTCAGGAGAATGTGCCGGTTTTATCGGGACCGTTTATGTGTGACAGACCAAAGCCAGAACTGTCAAACCAGACACCTGCAAGTCCGGGTATAATGACGAAAAACGGAGTAAAAACCGCTATTGTCACAGACCACAACGTCATACCGATACAATATCTGCCAATATGTGCTGCTTTGGCTGTTAAGCATGGTATGAGTGAGTACGACGCATTGAAGGCCATAACGGTAAATCCTGCGGAAATTTGCGGAATATCCGACAGAGTAGGCACAATAGAAGCAGGCAAAGACGCCGACATAGTCATAATGGATAAATCTCCGCTCGATTTTACAGCCGCACCTTCAATGGTGTTTATTTCCGGAAAAAGAGTTTTGTAAGCTGTTATCGTGTTGCTTAAAATCCGATTGCATACACAAAAAATAAAGAATATAAATAAAAATTCAAAAAAATTTTTGAAAAATTTATAAAAAGTATTTAAATTTGTAAAAATGTATGGTATAATATAGACAAACAAAGAGGATGATAAAAAATCCTTTTTGTTTGGATTTCCATAGAAATCGGAGGACTAAACTTATGAAGATTACAATTACCGGACGAAAAGTCAACTTAAGAGACAACTTCAAAGAACGTGTTGAAAAGAAGCTCGGCAAATTCAACCGTATATTCGGCGATGATGCACAGGCAAATGTTACCGTAACAATGGAGAAAAACAGGCAGACTGTAGAAGTAACCATTAAGAGCAACGGAATTGTTTACCGTGCGGAGAATACTGCGCTTGAGATGAACGATGCGTTAGACGCAGTTGTCAACATTCTTGGCAGACAAATCAGAAAGAATAAGACAAGGCTTGCTAAAAAGCTGCGTGAGGGAAGTCTTGACGATTATCTGGCTAAGGAAGAGGACGCTTCCGAGCAGGTAGAAGAAGATACTTATGAACTGGTAAAGACAAAGAACATACCGGTAAAGCCCCTTGCTGTTGAAGAAGCAATACTTCAAATGAACATGGTAGGTCATAAATTCTTTATGTTCCGTAATGCGGAAACCTCGGAAATCAACGTGGTTTATTGCCGTGATGACGGAAAATACGGCTTGCTTATACCGGACTGATAAAGGTCTGTTCAATATAAAAACTAAGTCTTTTAAATAACACTTTGGGGCTGTCGCAATTTGTTTGTGACAGCCCCATACAAATAGTGAATAGTAAAACTTGTGTAAGAATAAAAGTAGCCTTGTACTGCCGTTTGCGGTACAAGGCTTTAGTTGTTTTAATATGTGAGCGGCATTTTTGCAGATCGCAATAACCGGCAATGCAGGTCTTTTACGCATATCGTACCGCATTAACACTGACGTATTCAAAGAGCATCAGCTTTGCGTTGCAAAAATCAAAGCATAGGTTCTCTCTGCTTTTTATTTAAGATTGGCATTAGCATTCATATTAAAACCCCTAAGAATTTTATAGTAAATTATGCAAAAAAGTTAAAAAATAAATAAAAATGATTACAGGTCTAACAGAAAAGATGTCAATATTGTCATTTTATTTTAAGATATGTCATAAACGTTGACAAAAAAGGCCAGAAGGTGGTAACATATAGGGGAATATTAAGAAATGGAGGTTAATTAATGAAGTCAAAAGCATTAAAAAGAACTCTTGCGATGCTTCTTGTCATTCTGTTCACATTCCCGATAATGTTCAATGTACCGGGATTCAGAGCGAATGCAAGAGATATCAAGAGAGTTCAAGGTCTTGAACTCAGGTCAAAATTTGACTTGATGAAAGTTTCCGAAGACCGCATAGTGCGTGCCATTGTTGTAATGGATGACGAAAGTCTTACCGACAAAAAAATACCGGTACGCGGTGCGATGAGTTCAAAAGCCGTTAATGCGCAAAACAAGTTGTTGTCAAAGCAAAATTCAATAGCTGATAAAATGTCAAGCAAATATGAAAACTTTGACGTTTTGCGCAATTATACTGTGCTGTTCAACGGTATGGCTATCGAAACAAGCTTTGGAAACTTGAAGGACATCGAGAAAACTGAGGGTGTAAAGGGTGTATACCTTGTAAACCATTACAGTGTTCCCGATGTAAAAGAGGAACCGATGACGGAATTTGCAAATGAGTTGACAGGTTCATCCTCATTGCAGTATTTCGGATATGACGGTGACGGAATGGTAATAGCTGTTCTTGACACAGGTCTTAATCTTCAGCATGAGGCATTTGCCGATTATGGCAACATTGAAAATGCCAAGCTGGACGAAGCAACAGTTAACAGCGCCGATACTTCCGTAAAAGGAAAGTATGTATCGGTTAAAGTACCGTTCTCATACGACTATGCCGACGGTGACAACGATGTTTCCGATAAAGACGGACACGGCACTCACGTAACAGGTATAGCCGCAGGTTATGCTCCGAAGTATGACGATGACGGCGGTGTATCCGGATTCTCCGGCGCAGCTCCGGCAGCACAGGTTCTGAGCATGAAGATATTTAACGATGAGAAGGCAGGAACAGACTCCGCAATTTATTTTGTAGCTCTCGAAGATGCTTACGTACTTGGTGCAGACGTTATAAATATGTCTATAGGCGCTGAGTCCGGTTTTGCATACGACGCTGAGCTGGAAGATAAAGTATACGGAAATATCTATAAGAAGTTAGAGGACGCAGGAATCATCATGTGTGTATCAGCCGGTAACGAATATAGCAAAGCTCATGGCAACTATAACTGGCTCAATACATATTACGGTATCGAGAGCGTTCTCGCAAGCTACGCTGATTACGGCACAGTAGCTACACCGTCGGTTTATGACGGTAACCTTTCAATCGCCAGTGTTGAAAACACGGCATACCCGGCTATCGCTATAACTGTTAATGAAAAGAGTTATAAGATGGCTGATTCCTGTGATGATAAAGTTCACGGCTTCATCCAAAACTTTGGCGGCCAGGAGCTTGAATATGTCATTATAGGCAAATACGCCACAGACCCGGAAACAGGCGACGAAAAGCTCGTAGATAACCTCGGCTTGCCTGAAAACTTTGAGGGTATTGATGTAGCAGGTAAAATAGCTGTTATGTCACGTGGTGAAATTACTTTTGAAGAAAAAGTTGAAAATGCATTTAATGCAGGCGCAATCGGAGCTGTTGTATATAACAACCAGGAAGGCGAAATATCAATGGCTATCGAAACGTTTGAAATTCCCGCTGTTTCCATTACACAGGAAGCAGGAAAAGCTATGATTCAATACGCCAAGGAGAATGATGCTCCCAAGCTTTTTGTAAACAAGGGTGTTGTTGTATTTGACAACGATAAGGCGTTGCTCATGAGCGACTTTAGCAACTGGGGACCGACTTCCGAATTTACATTTAAGCCACAGCTTACAGGTGTAGGCGGCAACGTATATTCTGCGGATGCTTCCTCTAACGACGGTTACGTTGTTTACAGCGGAACATCAATGTCGTCACCTAATGCGGCAGGTGCATTTGCTTGTCTGCTTCAGGCGGTTTATGATTTTGAAGATTTTGATTCAAAGAAAGAAGCCGCTGATTATGCAGAATCCTTAGTGCTTTCAACAGCATATGTTTTATCCGATGAATATGATTCTGAGTACTCACCACGCAGACAGGGTGCAGGACTTATTGATGTTTTTCAGGCTGTTGTTGCAGACGCTTACATCGAGAATCCGCTCATCAATCTTGGTGATGACAAGGATAAGACCGGTAAGTTTGAAATGACCTTTAAGGTTAAGCGTAACGGTACGGAAGGCAGACTTGAGTACAAGCTGTATGACAGCATAATGCACGATTATGTTGAGGACTACAGCAATTATACAGGCTCCGAGGATAAATATACCATGATGGAGTCTGATTACTTTGGCAGCGATGAAGTTACTATGACTTCAAACTTTGAGAATAACGTTGTTGTTCTTGAAGAGGGCGTAGATGAGGTTGATGTCAATGTGACAATTCAGCTCTCGGATGACGCAAAAGCAATGCTTGATGAATATTTTGAGAACGGAACCTATGTAGACGGATTTATCTATCTTTATAATGAGGATTTGACACTTATCCACGTATCTCTGTTAGGATTCTACGGAGATTGGCTGCAGGGACCGATACTTGAAAAATATGATTTCCGTGACGTTATTGATGCGTATGCGGATATTGCCGACGCCGGTTATGATGAGAACGGAGAAGCATATATTGACTATGTAAGTTATCTTGATATGCTCGAAATGAATGTAGGCTTTAACGAGGCTTACGGTTATTCATATTTCTTCGCTCTCTTAAGTATGTTTGGTTTTGATATTAGCCCATATGTTTCATATCTTGGCGACAACCTTTACTACTATTATCATCACAGTGACGCACACAATGCTATTTCTACAGAGAACAGCGACGCATACACATATTATACCGATGCTATGGTTGCTTATCCGTCTCTGCTTAGAAACGCAAGACACGTTATAATGACAGTTACCGATGCCGAAACAGGAGAGGTTTACTATCAGGATGATAAAGAGTATGTAAGAAAGAACATCTACGATGAAGATAATGCCATCTTCTCGCAAAGCTCATATTTCCAGTGGGACGGCTCTATAAACGGTGCCGGATTCGCAAATGATGAGGACGAAGACGACGATTATGATGTAGATGATGACTATGACGATGATGACTATGACGATGAGGACTACGAAGATGAGGAAGAAGAGGAAATCGAGTATGTTCCCAGCGGCACAAAGGTAATCATTACCTATGAGGCTCAGCTCAACGTTGACGGAGCGGAGATGACTAAGGTTTGGGAGTACCCGCTTGTTGTAGACTATACAGCTCCCCAGATCGGATATGTGTGGGATGCTGATACAAAGCAGCTTACCCTTAAGTTTAAGGATAACAGCTGCCTGCAAGCCGCAACTCTCTATTCTGAAGATATATACTCAGAAGATGAGGATGACGACGATGAGGGTGATTACGGCAATGAAGATGAGACTTTGAATCTTATCGAAGATGAAATCTTTAAGTCAACAATAAACAAGAAGGCACTTACAGACAATCAGAAGAGAGTTTTGAAGAACATAATCAAAACTTATGCTGATGATAACAACGACACCGATGACGGTGACGATGAAGATGAAGATGAAGATGAAGAGGACTACACGATTGACGATTTCGGTTTTGAAGGCGACGAGTCAGAGCATACCGAAGTATTGGATTTCAGCGATTACGAAGGCGAAGTAATTTGTGTTGACGTTATGGATTACGCTACAAATCTTAGCTACATCACAATAGACAACCTTTCTCAATCCTCAACCAATATGGAGTATGAGGTAACACTTCCGCAGCCGGAAGATAACGAGTTTGAAATCGAGGTTCTTTCAGAAAGCACAACAGTATTTGAGGGCAATGATTTCTCATTTAGAGTAAAGAACAGTAAAGGACAACCTACAGAAGAGTACGAAGTATATGCCAACGGCGAAAAGCTTGAGCCTATTAACGGCGTATATACAGTACCGGATATCGACGAAGATGTTGAGATTACACTTAAGGACACAGTTGCTCCTAAGGCAGAAGTTAAGGTAAATGACAATAATTCGTCTGAAGCAAAGGATAACATCGAATTTGAATCCTACACAAACGAAGACATCAAGGTTGAGATAACATCCGAGGACAATGGCAGCGGCGTTGCGGGCCTCTATTACATTGTATCCGATAAGGAATTAAGTTCATCTGAGCTTGAATCGTCAGAGTCATGGCAGGAATACAAAGAACCTGTTACACTTTCCAATGACGGAAAATTTGTTGTTTATGTAAAGACTGTTGACAAGGCAGGCAACGTAACCTATGTAAATTCAAACGGCGTCGTACTTGATAAGACTGCACCTGTTTTGAGCGGTGTAGAGGATAACGGCGAATACGAGGGTGATACCGAAGTAACCGTTACAGATGATAACCTTGATAAGGTTGTAGTAAACGGTAAGGAAGTTCAGCTTACAAACGGCAAGCTTGTCTTACATACATCCGACAAGGTACAAAGCATAATTGCCACCGATAAGGCCGGCAACATGACAGTTGTTAAGGTTAAAGTAAAGGCGAAAGCTACGCCTGCACCGAAGCCTGATGATAGCGATAACACCAATCCGAGCAAAGACGGAGAAACCCCTGTAAACACAGGTGACAACGTAAATTACCTTGTATGGGTAATGCTGCTTATGATATCACTCATCTTTGTTACGGTAACAGCCAAAAAAAGAGAAAACGCTTGACGGTTCGTTTGTCAAGCGATAAAAGCAAAACTTAACAATTTAAAATTTACCCTCTTGGATAAGAGTTTGTGATGTCGAGATATAAAAATAGGGCAGATGAAAGTCACGCATTCATCTGCTCTTTTTTTATGCCTTTTATCTGTAATTGTATAGATATACTAATCACTAAATAAAAGTAGATAAAGATTTAGAAGGATAAGCTCTGTAATGCTTGTCTGTTTTTAATTAGTGATTTGTACTTTCATTAGTGCCATTTTCAAATTATATAAAAACCCCTTTCTCAGTTTACACCGAAAAAGGGGCGATTAATGTTGTTGATTTGCGGTCATCCGATAAAGAATTGTGACCAGTAAAGAGTTCTGCCGCTTTTATAGCAACCGATTCCTATTTTGCTGAAAGAGGCGGACAGTATATTCTTCCTATGACCTTCCGAATTCATCCATCCGTTTACTACCTGTTCCGGCGTTGCATAGCCGTAGGCAATGTTCTCACCGGCTGTGCGGTATGTAACACCGAACTCTTTTGCTACTGTAAAGCAGGAGCTTCCGTTAGGACGTGTGTGAGAAAAGGATTGTACAATCTCTTTTGCACGTAAATGCGCTACCTTTACAGCACCGCTATCCGTGCTTAGCGGAGAAAGTCCGTATTTTGCCCTCTCGGCATTGACCAATCTCAGCACTTCGGCTTCATAAGCTGTATTAAACTCAGAGGATTGCGGATTTTCGGCAGGCTGTTGAGCCGGCTCGTTCGGTGCGGTAATGGTTTCGGCTGGATTTTCAGCAGGCTCAACCGGCACGATGATTGGCTCGGTTGGGGTAATAATCGGTTCAGCAGGATTCTCAGACGGCTGATTTGATGGCAAATCCGGTAAATCTGCGACGCAATCTCCGTTGGGACAGTAACCCTTATAAGCCTTAAGAATATCATTCAGGCAGATGATTTGATTGTTACACAGCTTTTCCAAAAGACCTTTCACATCATCACAGCTTTTGCCGTTACAGTTAATCACCTTTATTTGCGGACAAGCTTTTGTTTCTGCGGCCCCAACAGCGGGGACAGAAGATATTAATATAACCAGAGCAGACAGTATGCCTGCGATTGTTTTATAAAAGTATTTCATCTTAAAACCTCCAAATAGTGATAGGCGTTAACGCTGCAACTATCATACTTCTATTTTAGGTCTTTTTCAATGCATAAATCATGGCAATCAATTTGTGGCATTTTTATTGTTAAAGAAATACCCGCTTTACCGGATAAATAATCACGCTCACTAAGCTTATATTGCTCTATGG
>CADBRB010000081.1 GCA_902796955.1 uncultured Ruminococcus sp. | reverse complement strand
GCTTTAATGGGGATTGCCATATTGTGGCTACCTGTGAAGATCTTTATGATTCTGAATACAATGAATATTACACATTCCCCGGCTTACTCGCCATGGGAGATATAAACTTTAACCTTTCGGAAAACGGCACAGTAAGAGCCGCAGGAGGCAATTCTGCATTCTGGTACGGTGACGGCGACAGTGATTACTTTGAGCCGGCTGCAGCTGTTTTTGCAATCAATAATATAAACTTTGCAGATAATAATTACTTAGTGGGTGTAAGCGATTACACTATTGCGAGCAACAGTGTAGGTTCATTCTTTGCTCAGGACGATATAGTCCTGCAGAATATAACCGTTGGTTGCAAGCAAGGAACTGAGCCTGTTCCGGTTGAGAAGTACACTGTTTCTTACAGCGACCCAATCTTTGGGCTTGCACCTTCGGATGCTAACGAATATGCAGCCTCTGATACAGTTACGGTACTTGACTTAGCAGGCGATAAGACACAAACAAGCGAAGGCAAAACATATGAATTTGCCGGTTGGACATACGACGGTAAGACCTACTTTGCAGGTGATACGTTCACAATGCCTGATTCAAATGCAGTTCTTACAGCAGTTTGGAACGATGTTACAGAACCTACTCCCCCCACAACTTATTCAGTAACATATGCCGATAGTAAATTCGGCATGGCGCCAACTGATACGGCCGCTTATCTTGAGGGCGATACAGTCGCAGTATTAGCTCCTTCAAAGACAACGGTTGTTGAAGGTGAAGCAACGTTTGAGTTTGCCGGATGGATGTATGAAGGAAAAATTTATTCGGTTGGCGATACGTTTACGATGCCTGCCGGCGATGTAGAGTTTGAAGCGGTCTGGAATGATGCTACAGTTCCTGTAACGCCTGAAACATACAGCGTAAAATATATTGATGAGAAATTTGGATTTACTCCGATTGATGACGGTGCTTATCTCGATGGAGATACAGTTACAGTATTAGCTCCCGAAAAGACAGAGATTATTGACGGAGATACAAGCTATAAATTTGCCGGATGGAAATATGGTGACGTTGTGCTCAATGCAGGCGATACATTTACAATATCCGGAGAAAACGTAGTATTAACCGCTGTTTGGGAAGGCACAGCAATTATACCTGAGCCTCCTGTTGAGGAAACCTATACTGTTCAGTATGCTGACGATAAATTCAGCACAGCTCCTGCAGATTCCAATACCTATCACAATGGAGATACAGTTACAGTATTGGCGCCGACTAAAACAGAAGTAACAGACGGCGAGAATACATACGTGTTTGTAGGCTGGAATTATTATTCCAACACATTGAATGCAGGCGATACATTTACAATGCAGTCTGAAGATGTTGTTTTGACGGCTGTATGGCAGCTTGTAGAAAAAGAAGAAAAGGGTACTGTAAGAGGTACTGTAAAAGTTCTCAATTCCGGTGAAAATGAATATACAATATTTGTTGGACTGGATGACGGAGAAGTATACGAATATGATGACATGGTAGTTGCTACATATATTGGCAATGAAACCTATGAGTATGTTTTTGAAAACGTACCTGACGGAAATTATGAATTATATGTTGCATATGCTGATGAAGCTGAAGTTCTTGCAGACGAAACTGTTTACGAAATCACTGTTGCTGACGGTGTCGCAACGTCTGCACAAGGATTTGATTTTACCTGCGAGGTTATCACTCTCAGCGATGTAACGATTGCTATATCTTCTGATGTAGATGAAGGATTTAGTGAGAAGCTGGGATTTGAAGTTTCTATAGGATATATATTTAGTGACTTTGAATACTGGCTTGACCCGGAAGATTTTGAGCTTGACTATTCTGCTGAGGATGTACTTTTGCTGGATGCAAGTGAACTCTACACGGGTGAGTATGCAATTTTAATTGAACAAAAGGCAAATAATATTAATTATGACGATACAAAATATATCGTTATATTTACACGTGACGGAAATAATTTTTATTATTCTGTATATGCCGGCGAAAAATTGCTGGTAGAAAATGAACTGGTTACAGAAGAAACAGTTATCGACATTAAGTTTAACAATGAGAGCAAGAAGCCGGAAGAGCCGAAAGAGCTTACGATTGTTGTTTACTATTCTGCGAACAATGCAGTAAGATATACTGTTGAAGAATTTGTGGCACTTGAACTTGATGAAAACCAAATTGGTTGGTCATTGACGCCTGACTCAGACGTTGCCGATTTTGATATTAATGCGGTTGACAGCGATGTAACGACAGTAGTTGTTTATCCGGTTTATTCAAATGAAGATCCCAAGCCGGATGATCCCAAGCCGGATGATCCCAAGCCGGATGATCCTAAACCGGATGATCCTAAACCAGATGATCCTAAGCCGGATGATCCTAAACCTGAAGATCCCAAGCCTGAAGATCCCAAGCCGGAAGATCCAAAACCTGAAGATCCCAAGCCAGAAGATCCCAAGCCGGAAGATCCCAAGCCGGATGATCCCAAGCCGGATGATCCCAAGCCGGAAGACCCGACAGATGAACCAGTTATTATCGAACCGATTGATGATCCTTCAGATGAACCTGTAATTATAAATCCGTCTGACGACGGCAATACATCAACTCCTTCTAAGGACAGCGGTTCAGTACCTGCCACCGGAGATAACGATGTGGCTTATATGTATGTGATTATTATGATTATGTCTTTGCTTTCAGTATATGCTACGCTGAAAAGAAAAGAGAACTATAATAAATAATCTCATTAAACAGAATAAAGGAAAATAGAACTATGGGGCGGTACTCAGTTATGATTGAGTACCGCCTTTAGTTTGTCTGTATTTGCAAAGAGAATGCCGTTATTGCCGTGATGTGCAGTTAGAGCTGTATAATTAGATATTGGTACGTATGCGGATGAGGTCAGAAAAATTAGTTTATTCTTATAAATCTTTGTATGAGTTCAATCATTAAGTCGTTTGCGAGCATATAAAAAAATTTTTTGGCCTATATATAGATGCGCAAATTGGAGAGTTTTTAGTGTGAAATGAAGAAAAAAATTTATTAAAATAAGTATTGCTTTTTTACGAATTATATTATAAGATTTACTTAAGTAAAGACTTTTACCTGTATTTTATCGAAAAACAGGTTAAGTATTATTTGTATTATGGAGGAGGGACAGTATGAACCGAATTGATAAGGATAACTATTATCTGGATATTGCTGAAACTGTGCTTGAAAGAGGTACGTGCCTGAGAAGAAATTTTGGCGCAATAATAGTGAAGAACGATCAGATAGTTTCTACAGGTTACGTTGGAGCACCGAGAGGTCGTGTGAACTGTATAGATAGGGGCTTATGCATTAGAGAAACGTTGGGTATACCGAGGGGAGAGAGATATGAGCTTTGTCGTTCGGTACACGCTGAGGCAAATGCAATAATACACGCCTCACGAAATGATATGATAAATGCAACCCTGTACTTAGTGGGCAAAAATGCGGTTACAGGCGAATACGTGGAGCATGCCAGTGCTTGCTCCATGTGCAAGAGAATGATAATAAATGCAGGAATTGCAAGAGTTGTGATAAGAAACACAAAATCGGAGTTTACTACGGTTGACGTTAAGGATTGGATTGAAAATGATGAATCTATGGACGGATTCATGGGCTATTGACAGATTCTTTGTGCTTTTAGCTTTATTGGGAATATATACTATATCTATAGAGATTTCTGCCGGACTTATACAAACTAATATAAGAATAGATGATAGAAAATAGGATAAATGACAGTTACAAACGTTATAAATATCATATTTTGGCGTTTTTTAAAGTAAAACCAATCCAAAGATATTAGTTGCTATTGCTAAAGATATATCTGAAAATTCATTTGAGCTGTTTTTAAAGTACTCAAAAAAGGTTTTTGTAAACTTTAAAATTTTAAAAATTGAGTTTATTAGTATATTTTGATGTTTGAAGTTACATAGTTGTCAGTTGAATTTGCATTTATAATGATGAATCGTTTTGAGATTTTTTGATGTACTTATAAGTCTATTCTTTTACTAATACCGGATAAACAGACAACAACCTTTGTGTTTACTTACACAGTACTGTGTTGCCGTTCTTGAAATGTGTCAGGTGTTAATAGGATGCCGAAGTTGTATAATTGTAAGTGAAGAATGCTATTATTCTTGCAAATGTAGTTAGGTGTAAAGAAGAAGATTATGCTGTTAAAAGAAAGTGTGCAACATTCAAGTGACTGCTGTTCACCGCAGTTTTCTCTTGTGAAAATTATCCTTTTAAATCAAGTTTGCTTTTATCAGGAATTAGTATAAAACTGTTCCGGATAGAGAAATAAAAAGGTCATACCTTTTGGTATGACCTTTTAAAGATGTTTAGTTTCATGATTTCATAAATCCATTGCTTTTAAACCAATGGATTTATAAAAATATAAAGGCTAATTAGCTTTATATTATGAAATCAATTATTTCATGTTTCTTTCGTAGCTCTCTATCATCTTTTTGACCATTTGGCCGCCTATGCTGCCTGCCTGACGTGCTGTAATATCTCCGTTATAGCCGTCCTTAAGGTTTACGCCTACTTCGCTGGCAGCTTCCATTTTGAACTTATCGAGTGCTTCTCTTGCTTCAGGCACAACTGCCTGGTTTCTTGACTTAGACATATCAATTTCTCCTTAAAAAATGTTTTTTGCGTTTGCATTATTATTGTGTGAGTTATGACTTGTTTTATTTCAAGAAATTTTTGTCGATATTTTTTGAAAAATTATTTTTTCTTGTCCTCTTTGAGAGCAGTAATGGTGTTCAAGAAAAATGAAGTAAAAGCCTATAATAACTTAGTAACCTTTTTCAGGATTGATAAAAGATTATCGAGATTTACGTAGGCTGTGTAGTATTTTCAATCAAACGTGAAAGATTTTATAAAAGCTCTTTTTGGCAAAGTTTACCGATAGTTTATGCACATACTAAACACAGATGGATTTCTATGTATGTTGAGTAATCGGCGATTTAATATCAACAACTGATTACACATCGCCGATATGCGGTGTACATCTCTCAAGTGACGTATTAATGAATGTAGCTACGTTGTTCGTAGATTGATACAGTAAGTTTGCCTTTTTAGGTTTTAGTAATAACAATGAATTGAATTGAGGTTTTATTATGTTTACAATAGGGTCGCATTTGTCTATAAGCAGGGGTTATTTGAGTATAGGAAAAACAGCCGCAAGTATAGGTGCGAATACTTTTCAGTTTTTTTCGAGAAATCCGAGAGGAACTAAAATGAGAAGTATCGATTATGACGATATTCAATATCTTTTGAGTTTTATGAATCAACACAAATTCGGGAAAATACTTGCCCATGCCCCATACACTGTCAACCTTTGCGGAAATAATGCCGACAATCGAAGCTTTGCCGCAAACATGATTAAGGAAGATTTAGAGAGAATGGAGCTTTTACCGAATAATTTATATAATTTTCACCCCGGCTCTCATGTTGGGCAGGGTGTTGAAGCAGGTATAATGTATATTAGTGACGCTTTGAATGATATACTTACTCCGGAGCAAACTACAGTAGTTCTTCTTGAAACTATGGCTGGCAAGGGTACTGAAATCGGCCGGTCATTTGAAGAATTGCGTGCAATTATAAATAATGTGGAGATGAAAAATAAGGTGGGAATTTGCCTTGATACGTGCCATGTTTTTGATGCAGGATATGATATTGTCAATGATTTTGACGGTGTTATGGAGAAATTTGACCGTGTCATCGGTATTGATTATTTAAAAGCCGTGCATTTGAATGACAGCATGAATCCGCTTGGAAGCCATAAGGACAGGCACGCAAGGATAGGCGAGGGGTACATTGGAATAAAAGCGTTTGAAAAAATAATCAACTATGATTATTTGAGGGATTTACCATTTTTTCTTGAAACGCCCAACGAACTGAGCGGCTATAAGAGTGAAATTGAGCTTTTACATTCATTGCGCAGGGATTGAAGAATAGATTTTTATCGTATTGGTTGGATTTAATGCCGAATTAGAATATTAAAGCTTAATTATGCGCCTCATGTCGGCGCAGTGCGCAGCGCACACCAACGTTGCGTAATTGGCTATTGAAAGGAGGAACAATTCTGCTCGCATATGTAGTTAGCCGCAGGAAAAAGAGTTATT
>CADBRB010000080.1 GCA_902796955.1 uncultured Ruminococcus sp. | reverse complement strand
TTACTAATCGTTTCACTTGGCATTTTGTGCAGTGTAACTGTGCTGGTAGGACAAAAGTACAAGGCTAAATATTATAGAAAATAAAAATTGATACTCTATATAAAAAGTCTGTCGCAAATGAGGATTTGCGGCAGACTCTTGTGTGTAGACAAACTTGTCCGCACACTGGGAAAATTTGCTATTTTTCGGCTTTTTTATGGCAAACTCTTGACTTGTTAAATACAATTTGTTACAATAAAAATGTAATTTAGGCTGTAGCTTTATGACTTAAAAACTAAATTAAGGGGGACTTTAAGAAAATGAAAAAAAGATTTTTAGCCATGCTTATGGCAATTTACCGTAACTATTGACTTTGGCGGTCACGGGGATAACGTGATTGTTGAGAATGTTCCGGCAGGTTCTAATCTTGCAGATGTTGCATTTGATGCTGTTCCTGAGGCACCTCAGGCTGATGGCTTTATGGCTTTTACAATCTCATTAATTCCTATATCTGAGTACAGCAGTCTTGAGGAATTATACAACGATTATAGCATATCTGTGACTCCTGTAACATCTGATACGACCGTTTATATGATCTGGCTTGAGTTAATCAGAGAAGTTCGTCTGAATATTGAAGCGCCAAAATGCGGTGTGGAAACATCTACTCAAGGAGAATATGTAGGCTCCGGAGAATATGACTATGATTGGGATAATCAAACAAATAAACCAACGTTTACAGTGGAAAACCCTGAAAAGTTTGTGGATGATATTAAAGCTGACTGGGTAGAGGATAAAGACTCTTACTACACAGAACCTTATAACGGAAGCTTTATAGCCGGCGGCAAATATAATGTTCGTGTTCGTAATATTGAACCCAAGTTCCCGTGTATTTTTGATGAAGAGCATGTAGATTTTTATGTAAACGATGCAAAGCTTACAAGCGATACCGACTTCGGTATGGAAGATTTTTACTCAGATTCTACGGATCTACGTAAGAGTGCCTGGGTATTTGGAGAAGTTGAGGGTGACCATGACTGGGGCGAGTGGGAAACCGTAACAGAGCCTACCGCAACCGAGCCGGGATTAATGCGCAGAGTATGCAACGGCATTCCTGACCACGTTGAAGAAAAAGAAATTCCGCCTTTAGGTGAAGAGCCTGTTGAGCCGGAACCTGAACCGGAGCCGGAGCCGGAGCCGGAAATTAATACTTACTACTTTACAGATGACAGTGACAGCACATACACCTTAGGCAGCGGTAAAAACCTTAAAATGACTGTAAAAGCAAGACCTGACGACAGCCGTACATACGAGAATTTTGAAGGTATTGAAATAGACGGAGAGCTTGTTGATACAGCAAGCTATGACGCAACAGAGGGTAGCGTAAAGCTTAGCCTGCACGCAGATTACCTTGACACTTTAGCAGAGGGTCCGCATACGATTACAGCTTTGTTTAATGATGGACTTGCAACCACAAGATTCATTATAACAAAGAACAATATTTCCACACCAACTGCTCCCACAGGCGTATCTACAGGTGATAACAGATCAAGAACACTTTGGACTTTGCTGGAGGCAATTTCTCTGGTAGTTTTATGTGCGGCAGTTGTTCTTAAGGGTAAAAAATACGAGAGAAAATATCTCAGAGGTTAAGTTTTATAATGATAATCAGTGAATGGCATTAATAAAAATGCGTTGAATTAAAAAGCACTTTAAAAGCAACAGCTCGGCTTTATGGCCGAGCTGTTGCTTTTCATATAAAGGTTTATTAAGTTTTTGTTATTACTTTTGCATGGCATTTAGGGCAGGTGACTTCAATTTTTCCTTTATGCTTTGGCACACGCAGATATGCCTTGCAAGAGGTGCATTTTATATATTTCATGGTTTTGCGGTCACGCCACATTCTGGCGCGTACTGTAAAAAATGATATCATTTTGGATTTAGCAATCATATATAAGTTCTTTTCACGCTGACGTGCTTCAAGATTACTTGAAAACGAGCGCATAAAAGTAAGCACCAGTATGATAACAGCCGCTATATATAAGAGCCTGAAAATCCTGAAATAAGACAGCACAAGCAGTATAAAGCCTATTCCAATCAAAACAAATGAAAGCTCGTCATATCCGTATCTTCCCTGTAGCCATTTGCCGAATTTATTCATTTAATCATTCCTTTTTACTGTTTGATATACAGTATACACCGCAAAAATGTACTAATTATTAATAGTATGCAAAACATTTCCTCAGGTAAAACACATATGAGGCATTGCCCCAAAATCTTAAAATTTGGGGGCAATGCCTTATTTTTATGGTCAAACCAGTTTTATTAAACTATGGTTACGTTATTATTCGGCAGGCAAATTCAAATCCTTAACTATGGTATCATAGTAATAGTATGCGTCTAACAGGTCAATTATGCCATCTTCGTTGAAATCGCACAGAGTTGTTATCTTCTGCACAGCGGTTTCGTTGTCTACAAGACCTATCAGATAGTCGCAGAAGAGCTTAACGTCATTTATGTCGATATTTCCGTCGCCTGTTAAATCGTAGTCAGGCTCAACCGGAACTTCTCCTTCAACAAGCTTGTAAATGCAAAG
>CADBRB010000079.1 GCA_902796955.1 uncultured Ruminococcus sp. | reverse complement strand
AGGTGTTATCGGAAAATTTTGCTCAGCGTGGCGGAGGACGCAGGAATACTGACGTATTCCGAGGACGACAACAAAGTCATGCGGAATTTAACGTAACAGATGTTAATCTGTTTTATGGAGAATTAGTATTACTATTGATTTTTGCGCCTTTTAGTGATATTATATGTACTAATCATATAAATGAATGTACGAATGGAGATAAACAAATGTCCTGTAAAAGAATAGTTGTTAAGGTGGGTACGTCAACGCTTACCTATGAAAACGGTAAGGTTGCTATACGCCGTGTGGAACAGCTCTGTAAGGTGCTTAGCGATTTGCAAAATTCAGGTAATGAAATCGTTTTGGTAAGCTCGGGCGCAATAGGCGTCGGGGTAGGCAAGCTGGGGCTTAAACAGCGTCCTGCCGAAACTGAGGAGAAGCAGGCTGTTGCCGCTGTGGGGCAATGTGAGCTGATGTTTATGTATGACAAGCTTTTCGGCGAATACAATCACACGGTGGCTCAGGTATTGCTAACAAGAGATGTTGTAGCAAACGATTATAAGAAAAGCAACGTTATAAATACGTTTGATACACTGCTGCGCATGGGAATTATACCAATAGTAAATGAAAATGACACCGTTGCCATAGATGAATTGGAAGGGCAAAACTTTGGTGATAACGATATGCTCTCAGCTATTGTAGCGGATTTGGTATGCGCGGATATGCTCGTTATTCTGACGGACATTGACGGTCTGTATGATAAAAATCCACGTATCTATCCCGATGCAAAACGTATAAACAGGGTTACATACATTGACGATGAGCTTAGAAAAATAGCCGGCGGCTCCGGCTCTAACAGAGGTACAGGCGGTATGGCTACAAAGCTGTCTGCGGCGGTTGTTGCAATGAACAGCGGCATTAATTGCCATGTTATCAAGGGCGATGACCCCAACATTTTATACGATTTGCTCGACGGCAAGGATATAGGCACGGTTTTTGTTGCGCCTAATACCAGTTTAAGATAAAATCAATTAAATTTAACATGAACCGTTTTAAGGGGGATAATCATAATGACTGAAATTGAATTGATGGGCAAAAAAGCAAAATCGGCGGCGGTTGTGCTTGCTACAGCAAGAAATATGAAAAATACCGCTCTAAACGCTATTGCGGATATTTTGATAGATAATACCGACGAGATTTTAAGCGAAAATGCCATTGACCTTGCAGGCGCAAAGGCCGCAGATATCTCTGACGCTTTTATAGACAGATTAACGCTTACCCGCAACAGTATTGCCGCCATGGCTGAGGGAGTAAGGAAGGTTGCAACACTTGACGACCCGATAGAAAAGGTTATAAGCGGAGCTACTCTGCCTAACGGATTGGAGATTAAAAAGGTGCGTGTACCGCTTGGCGTAATAGGTATAATATACGAATCCCGCCCGAATGTTACCGCTGATGCGGCGGCACTGTGCTTAAAGGCCGGCAATGCTATTATATTAAGAGGCGGCAAGGAATCGGTACGCTCTAATAAATGTATAGCAAATCTTATGCGTAAAGCTGTAAAATCCGTAGGCTTGCCGGAGGACAGCATACAGTTTATAAGCGATACGTCAAGAGAAAGCGCAACCGAGCTTATGCGCCTTAAAGCCCTTGATGTGCTTATCCCCAGAGGAGGGGCAGGGCTTATAAACTCGGTAGTGGAAAACGCCCGTGTGCCGATAATACAGACAGGTGTGGGCAACTGCCATATTTATGTTGACAAAACCTGCGATATGGAAATGGCGGTTGACATTGTAAACAACGCTAAAACCTCAAAGCCCTCCGTTTGTAACGCTCTTGAAACACTCTTGGTACACAAGGATATAGCACCTGTATTTTTGCCTAAGCTTAAAGAAAGGTTAGACCGTAAAAATGTAGAGATAAGAGGCTGTGATATAACAAGAGCTATTTTGGGAGATAGCGTTGTGCCTGCTACAGAAGAGGATTGGTCAACCGAATTTTTGGATTATATCCTTGCCGTAAGAGTAGTTCCGTCATTTAACGTTGCTCTTGAGCATATAGCAACATACTCAAGCGGCCACAGCGAAGCAATTATTACGGACAGCTACGAAAATGCAAAGAAATTTACCTTGAATGTTGATTCTGCGGCAGTTTATGTAAATGCCTCAACCCGTTTTACCGACGGCGGTGAGTTTGGTCTGGGCGCAGAGGTAGGTATATCAACGCAAAAGCTACACGCCAGAGGCCCTATGGGAATAAATGACCTTACCTCGACTAAGTTTATCATATACGGTACGGGGCAAGTAAGATAATGGACGGGTTGTGAAGCAACTAAGCGGTTTCAAGAGGTCCGGTACGGAGGGATTGCAAATTGCCGAGAAAATACAGAGTCGGTTTTGATATCTCCGGCTTGATGATTTTCCTTATCATAATGATTCCGAATTTCGTTTGGTTTGCCGTTCCTGCGCCGAACGATGTATTAAGAGCGGATTCCGTTACTCCCGTATTGGATATGACAGGCTCAATCTGTCAGGTGATTTTTGTTGGCTTGCTTTGTGTTCTTATAAGCAAAGAGAGAAAAAAGCTGTCGCTATCGCCGCTTATTGTATCTTCTGCGGTTTGCATCGCAATGTACTTTACAGGTTGGATATTGTACTACTGCGGAATAACCTCACCGATTGTAATACTCCTGCTTACAGTGCCGCCATGCGCCGCATTTATGCTGTTTGCATTGGACAGAAAGAATACGGTTGCCGTTGTACCGATTATTTGTTTTACGGTTTGCCATAGCGTATACGGAATTGTAAATTTTATAGTTTAACGATTATAAAGCCCTTAGCCGGATTACAAGGCTAAGGGCTGATTTTTTGAGGGTGTATTTTCTAATACTTATTTTAGATAAAATGCTTTAATAAAAGTTAGCAAAAAATTTTACAGTGTAAAGAAGATTAGTGCTGCGTCCGCCTGCACGTTGCACAGAGGGGAAGCTCTGCACCCATGTCGTACACTTTACTATGCGCAAACAATAACTTTTTTACCTCGGCTGACTGCATATGCGAACAGAACTGTTACTCATTTTAATACCGGCTACACAGCTTTGGAGTACGTTTCTCACATTACACCCTGCAAGGACAAAACAAAGCTGTGCTGAAATTTCTCATTATATGTTAAAGGGTTTGATTAGAAATCAGTATTATACGCATAGATTCTCCATTTACGTAAAAACTAAGCTTATACTATTGTGTAAGGAGGATTTTTTATGCCACAAAGACTTGGAAAGCGAACCATAGGTCTTTCGGGAAATACAGGTATAACATACTATGCAGATGTAGCAGGCAAAAAGGAGGGCGAGGGGCCGCTCGCAGAAAAAATTGATACGATTTACAATGATTCACTTATGGGACAGGAAACGTGGGAGCAAGCCGAAAGTATGCTGCAGCATAATGCTGTGGACTCTGTGCTGAAAAAGGCTCGTCTTGCCAAAGAGGACATAGACGTTGTTTTTGCGGGCGACTTGCTTAATCAGTGTATATCCAGCAATTACGGGCTTGCGGATTTCAACATTCCGTACTGCGGCGTATACGGCGCGTGTTCCACAATGGCTCTTGCCTGTGCAATGGCGGCCTTTGCTGTGGATACAGGCATTGCAAATAATTCGCTGGCGGTTACCTCATCGCATTTTTGCTCAGCTGAGCGGCAATTCCGTTTCCCGATAGAATACGGGGGACAGCGCACACCAACCTCACAGTGGACGGTGACGGGCTCAGGTGCGGTAATAATGTCGCAAAATGCACCGAAGATAACCGTAAACGAATTTACTATAGGCAGAATAACCGATATGGGCATAACCGATATAAACAACATGGGTGCGGCTATGGCTCCTGCAGCAGCGGAAACTCTTATTGATTATTTTAATGACACCGGACTGACGCCTGATAACTTTGATTACATTGTTACGGGTGATTTGGGTGTGGTAGGCTCCGGATTATTGATTGACCTTATGAAAAAGCAGAATATTGATATCTCACAGAAGCACGCAGATTGCGGTAAACTGATTTATGATATAGATAAACAGGACGTGCATTCCGGCGGAAGCGGGTGCGGCTGTTCTGCCGTTGTGCTGTGTTCAAACTTTTTGCCTGAGCTGGAGTGCGGCAATATAGCTAATATACTTTTT
>CADBRB010000078.1 GCA_902796955.1 uncultured Ruminococcus sp. | reverse complement strand
GTAAGCATGAGCTTTGAAACATACGAGAATGGTGAGAAGTTTGTAAGTGAGCCTATAATCGGTCCGATATTATTCACGCAGGAGAGGGAGGCCGAAAAAGTCGTTGTAAAATCGCTTGACGCCGGGTCTATAGAAAGAAGCGTCACAGATGTAAGAAGAACTATGGTGTACACTACAAAGTAAACGTAAGTTCCGCGAACTGTTTTTTCGTCGACTGTCTTTTTATCTATTACCACACGTGTAACGGCATGGGGGTGTATAAGCTTTTTAATTTCGTTTTTTGCCGATTTGCACAGTATCATAATACGTGAAAGCTTGAATCCGCCGCCTGTAGAGCCTGCCATTGCGCCAAAGAACATAAGCAGGATTATAAGTGTTTTTGAGAAATTTGGCCATGCGTTAAAGTCTGTAGATGCAAAACCTGTGGTTGTGATAATAGACGCAACCTGAAATACTGAATAGCGAAGTGCAGTACCAAAGCTTTCACACATATGCATTATATTTACCGCTATTGCGGCGGTAGATACAACAACTATTCCGATATATAGCTTTAATTCCTCATTATTAAGTGCTGTGCGCAATCTGCGCAGAAGTAAAAAGTAGAAAATGTTAAAGTTTACGCCGAACAAAAGCATAAACGCAGTAATAACCATTTCTATATACACGCTGTTATATGCGCCTATACTTGCATCCATATCACTGAATCCGCCGGTTCCGGCAGTTGCAAAGGAATGTGTTATCGCATCATAAAACGACATTCCGCCCGCAAATAGCAACACGGCTTCCATAAGTGTAAGAGCAAGATAAATCCCGTACAGTATCTTAGCTGTCTGGGTGGTCTTTGATACCAGCTTGCCAACCTCCGGACCGGGTACTTCGGCCCGCATGATGTGCATATCACGGCTGCCTGTCATTGGCAGTATCGCCATTATAAACACAAGCACGCCCATACCGCCAATCCAGTGGGTAAAGCTTCTCCAGAACAGTAAGCCGTGTTCAATGCCCTCAATTTTATTGAGTATGGTAGCTCCTGTTGTAGTAAAGCCCGAAACCGTTTCAAACAGAGCGTCTATATAATTAGGTATTGCGCCTGAAATAGTAAAAGGCAAAGCACCAAAGAGTGACATGACTATCCATGAGAGAGCAACTATTATAAAACCCTCACGAGCATAAATCTCACCGTCATGTGCGGCACGAAAGCCCAATAAATAACCAAATGCCGCCAGTAAAACAATAGGTATTATAAATGCAATTATGGCACTTTCGCCGTACAGCAGTGTTACAAACAACGGTATAACCAGCATAATTGCTTCAGATATCATTATACGGCTGATTACGTATCGAATGGATTTGACATTCACTTTTTTGTGCCTCCCTTGCGGAGTATGTCAGATAGCTTCATTATGGATTTATCGGTAGTTACAATGATTACGCTGTCACCGACATTGAGCTTGGTTTGTCCGTTTGGAATAACTATTTGACCGCTCTTTCTTGCTATAACCGCAATAAGAACATCGGCACATATATCAAGATCCATTAATGGCTTGCCGGTCACTCCGGAACTCTTAGTAACGTGGAATTCTATAGCCTCAACTCGTCCACCGACCAGGCGGTGCAGCGTCAGAATATCATTATCGTCGTTGTTCATGGTGCGTACGTACTGCGTTATGTATTCAGCAGTTACAGCACTGGTAGATACTATGGTATCCTGCATTGCACTGTGAGAAACCAGGTCGAAAAAGCTGCGTCTGTTTACTTTGGCTACAACCTTGCTCACACCTTTGCGCATGGCAAACATCGAGAGTATTATATTTGACTCGTCAAGCCCCGTTAAAGCAACAAAAGCATCGGTTTTGGAGATTCCCTCTTCGCCCAGAATTTCTCCGTCTGCGGCGTCGCCCTGTACAATAAGCGCTTTCGGCAGACGCTCCGCCATTTGGGCGCATTTTTTTGCATCGTTGTCAATAACCGTAACCTTTATACCTGCGTCAACAAGCTCTTTGCCAAGATGGTAGCAGATATTGCTCGCACCGGCTATCATTACACTTTTTACTCCTGCTCGCAACACGCCTAAATGACCGAAAAAGCTTTCAAGCTCGGATGGGGAAGAGGTGATATATATTGTATCGCCGCTTTTTATAACAAAATCGCCGGACGGTATTATTACTTCGTCGCCTCTTGCAACAGCACAGATAAGTACCTTTGAATGAACATTTTTAAAAAGGTCTGTAAGCTTTACGTTATTGAGCGGAGATTTTTCGTTGACTATATATTCAAGCAGCTCTACACGACCCTTTGCAAATGATTCCAGCTTTAATGCGGTGGGGAATCGCAAAACACGTGATATTTCACGAGCCATTGCTTTTTCGGGATTGATGACCATAGAAAGTCCCAAATCTTCACTCATAAGCATAAGTTGCTTTTCATACTCCGGGTTGCGTACCCTTGCTATTGTGTGAGTTGCACCGAGTTTTTTTGCTACCATACAGGTAAGCATATTGATTTCATCGGCGGGTGTACACGCTATCAGCAGGTCTGCATCAGCTGCGCCTGCATCCGACAAAATATCATAGGATGCTCCGTTGCCGCAAATACCCATTACATCGCAGGTGTTTACAAGCTCTTCAAGGCGGGATTGCTTAGTGTCAACCAAAGTTATATCGTGATTTTCAGCAGAAAGATTTTCGGCAAGCGCTCTGCCAACCTTACCTATTCCTATTATAATAATTTTCATAGCTTTACTCCAAACAAATCATAAAATGTTATAAGTGTAAACACTAACTGATTATACCACCGTTACGCTCAAATTTCAACACTTATTATAGTATTTGTTATTATTAAAACATACTTTTTATACTGAACGGCTTACAGAATCTTACTCTGTTAAACAAAGTGCTTTTTATTAAAAAACTCTTGACATAAGCTTTCGGCTGTGATACAATGGTCTGCAATTACATATCTTTTTGATAGGTAATTCGCATTTTTTAACAGGGGATGATATTATGACGGACATACGGCTCAGAAGAATAGTGATTACATCTATGTTTGCGGCTATTACCTGTGTTTCTACAATGGTAATACGCATTCCGTCGCCAATGAACGGATATATAAATTTAGGCGATTGTGCAGTGTTGCTTTCCGCTTGGATAATGGGACCCTTTTACGGTACCGTAGCAGGCGGTATAGGCTCTATGCTTGCGGATGTTCTGTCGGGATATTTGCATTATGCACCGGGTACTCTAATAATCAAAGCGTTTATGGGGCTTATTGCCTATGAGATATATAAAATCATCGGCAAAGCAACCAAAAATGATATAGTAACAAAAGCGGTTGCCGGAATAGCAGGGGAGCTGTTTATGGTTTGCGGATATTTTCTATATGCTTTTCTATTATTGGGAAAGGGCATTGCCGCTGCAGCAAGTATACCCGGCAACATAGTTCAAGGCGTTGCCGGAGTTGTAGCTGCAGTTTTGATATATGAGGCACTTGCAAGAGTGATTAATATAAACCGAAAAGTATAAAAAGCCTCCGTGCAATAATGCTGATTGACCTGAAAAACCAGCATATCTGCACGGAGGTTGCATTTTTAATAAATAAAGTATAGTGCTTTGCGCACGGTCGGTATATTAACTGCCGCTTGTGATTTTTCCGATTTTTTTAATTTCAATAGAAATAGTTCCGTCGGAGTTGTTGATAATATTTATGTAGTCACTGTTGTTTAGATAGCTTGACGGGCAGGTTATCTCAATGCCTGTATCGGTTTTTATTTTTTGACTTTTTGCTGTTTTAACGGCAACCGCTCTGTCCACCTTAACCTGCTTGGGTATTCCCGCCTCCTTGATTTTTTCTTCAAACTCTGTCTGCATATACTCGGACTCGGCAAATACCTCCTGTATAAGCTCGGCCGGCTTCAGATTCTCGGAAACCTCTGAGTTTTCAACAATGAAGGATTTAACCTTAGATACGGCAACAGCACCGCTTTGACCGTTGTCCTCTGCTATTTTGTCGGCTATTTTTGTAACCAGCTTTATGGCTTCCTTTTGCGAAATATCAGATGAGCATTTTAAAACGTAATCTCTGAATATAAATGCGTTATGCCCGTCGATATTCCTCTTTTTATCAACAAATTTGAGTTTCATGGATTCCAAATCAATAAATGCGAATTCATCAAGCTTTTGCGATGCGGACGGCAGAACGGCAAGATGCTGAATAAGCTCGTTTTTAAAACCTGTTTGCGCCTGCAAAATCTGATGTGTATATGCGGATTTATTGGATAGAATTAAAATTGCAAGGAAACGTCTGTCACTTTCCTCAAAGTCACACACGATTATATCCGAAGATGCAGGCTTGTCTGAAATTGCCATAGCATCATATATAACCTTTGCCGCCTGCTCAGAAATACTTATTAAATCACGTCTGTTCGATATATAATCCTCAATAAGAGGTCTAAACTCGCTTCCTTCGTGAAAAATTCCCGTTTTAAGCCGCTCGTCAAAAAACGATTTTTCCAAATGTCTTTCAATATAGGGCAGACAATCACTCTCTGTCAAATTGAGCGGCTCCTGAGAATATACCGCCAGACCGGAATTGAAATCCAGAATATGCAAAACGGCACTTTTTATATTTATCATATCTATTTCCTCTTTATACATTATATATAACGCCCGGCGCACAGGCCGGACGTCCATACAGTTTATTATTTACCCTTTAATTTGTAAGCAATGATTTTTGCTGTAGGAGTAGCCGCCAAACCGCCCTTGGCAGTTTCTTTAAGGCTTTTGTCCATACTATCACCGATGCTTCCCATAGCGTCAATGACTTCATCGGGAGGGATGCG
>CADBRB010000077.1 GCA_902796955.1 uncultured Ruminococcus sp. | reverse complement strand
CGTCGGCTCTGCAATGTCACTGCTATTGATGATAGTAATACTCTTTTCAATGGTGATTATGAACAGATTCGGTGATGAGGAGGTTGTAGTATGAAAAAGATTTCCTCAAAGCTGTATACCGGTTTTATCATGCTGTTTTTATACCTTCCCATATTTGTACTTATAGCTTACTCTTTTAATAACGGAAAAACCACCGTTTGGAAGGGCTTTACGCTTAAATGGTACTCTGAGCTGTTTAAAAGCAGGGCTATTATGTCATCACTTTACAACACGCTGATAATTGCCGTGCTTGCGTCAGTAATAGCAACTTTGCTCGGTACTCTTGCGGCACTGGGAATTTATAATTACAAAGGCTTTAAAAAGAAGCTTATAACCAACATATCAAATATACCGATAATCAATCCGGAGATAGTTACGGGTGTTTCGTTTATGTTGCTGTTTGCGTTTATAGGCACACTTTTAGGTTTTGAAATGGGCTTTGGAACGGTATTGATAGCACACATAGGATTTTGTACGCCATATGTTATTCTTAACGTTGCGCCTAAACTAAGTCAAATGAATAAAAACATATATGAGGCGGCTCTTGATTTGGGCTGTACGCAAAGACAAGCTATTTTCAAAGTTATTCTACCGGAAATAATGCCCGGTGTATTATCAGGCTTTTTAATGTCTTTTACGTATTCTCTTGATGATTTTATCATTACGTATTTTACAAGAGGTTCAAAATTTCAAACGCTGCCGATTGAGATTTATACCATGCTCAGAAGGAAAATTTCGCCGACTATCAATGCACTTTCGGCTTTGCTTTTTGTAGTAACAATAATGATGCTTTTGGTAGTCAACATACACAATATGCGCACCGAAAAGAAAGGTCTGTAGCAGTGGGTTTTACTGTATATAGCGGCAGTTTTGCCGTATTATATAACTCAATAAAGAGGAGGACTTGATAAATGAAAAAGATTACCTGTATATGCTTATGCCTCGTACTGGCTCTAAGCAGCTGTATCATGCTCGCTTCCTGCGGTAAAAAGTACGACGGAGAGGTAAACGTATTTAACTGGGGCGAGTTTATGGCTCGCGGCGAAGACGGTGCAATGGATGTAATTACTGAATTTGAAGATAAATACAACATCAAGGTAAATTACACCACATATGAAACAAACGAGGAGCTTTACAATATTCTTAAGGGCAGTAACTCATCCTACGACGTTATAATTCCGTCAGACTATATGATAGGCAAGCTTGCCGAGGAAGATATGCTCGCAGAGATAAACTTTGACAATGTTCCAAATTATAAGAATATCATGGATGAATATAAAGGTCTTCCGTTTGACCCCGATTGCAAGTATAGCGTTCCATATTCCGCCGGTACGGTTGCCATTGTATATAATAAGACAATGGTTACAAGAACAGTTGACGATTGGGATATCCTTTGGGATGAGGACTACGCCAAGCAGATTCTTATGATAGATAACTCCAGAGATGCAATGGCAATATCAATGATAATGAAGGGTATTAACCCGAACGTTTTGACCAAAGAGGACATAGACGTTGTTACGGCTCATCTTAAGGAGCAAAAACCTCTTGTTAAGGCATACGTTATGGACAGAGTTTTTAACGATATGGAAGCCGATCAAGCCGCAGTTGCAGTATACTATGCAGGCGATATACTCACAATGATGAATAACAATGAAAATCTCGCATATGCAATGCCAAAATCCGGTGCTAACCGCTTTGTAGATTGTGCATGCATACCCAAAAACTGCACAAACAAGGAAAATGCCGAGAAGTTTATAAACTTCCTGCTTGAACCTGAGGTTGCAAAGGAAAATGCCGAATATATCGGATATTCAACACCTAATCAGGCGGCGTTTGAGTTGCTCGATGACGATATGAAGAACAACGAGCTTATCTATCCCAGCAAAGAATACCTTGATAAATGCTTCTATTTTGCAAATCTTCCGGATGCCATTTACGACTATATGCAGGAGCAATTCTTAAGAGCAAAAGCTTGATTTGATACTTGATTCAACAACAAATAAATTACAGGCAAGCCGCAAAATTACATGGCTTGCCTGTTTTTTTGCTTTTATATCGGTTGAAAACAGATAAACATGACAAATTCCGTAGCTTTGTTACCTGTGGCGGAGTGTAAAACTCCCTCAGTCACCTGCGATGACAGCATCTCACCTGCCGGCTCGGTCGGTGCTTCTGCCTACGGCAGAGGTGTCCACCGGACACCCGCACCCTCAAGGAGGGAGCCTCCTAAGCCTTCCTCTTTGAGGAAGGTGGCATCGCCTTTGGCGATGACGGAAGGAGTATCCACTTGGCT
>CADBRB010000076.1 GCA_902796955.1 uncultured Ruminococcus sp. | reverse complement strand
TCTGAGGAAAAGAAAAAGTTTAAAGAAAAAACAAAGAAAAAAGCTCGATGGATGCTAACACTCGGTGTAATACTGGATTTAAGCATACTGCTTTTCTTAAAGTATTTTAACTTTTTTGCCTACAATTCAAACAAGCTTCTTGCTTATTTCGGAATAAAAATCCCGACGTTACATCTGTTGCTGCCTATAGGCATATCATATTACACGCTTCAGGCATTAGCATACTTGATAGATATTTACAGGAACAAAATGGAGCCGGACAAAAATCTGTTGAAGTTTATGCTGTTTATGTCATTCTTCCCGCAGATAGTACAGGGACCTATACCACGTTACAATCAGCTTGCCGCTCAGCTGTACGAGGGTCATAGATATGATTCCGACAGAGCAGTCAGGGGCGCAATGCTTATGATCTGGGGATTTATGAAAAAAATGCTGATTGCGGACAGACTTGCAATGCCGGTCAATATGATATTCGGCAACAGTTCTAACTACAGCGGAACGATTCTTTTTATAGCTGCGGCAGGTTACAGTCTGCAAATCTATACCGATTTTTCGGGTGGTATGGATATAGCAAGAGGTATTGCACAAATACTCGGCATAGAGCTTGAGATAAATTTCCGCCAGCCTTATTTTTCAACTTCGATAGAAGAATTTTGGAGAAGATGGCACATCACCCTCGGCGGATGGATGAGAGATTATATTTTCTATCCGTTGTCGCTCTCCAAGGCATTTGGAAGCATGAGTAAAAAGGCAAGAAAAATTTTCGGAGATTTCATGGGCAAAAGACTTCCGGCATTCATTGCAATGTTTATAGTTTACTTTTTGGTTGGTTTTTGGCATGGAGCAAACTGGAAATATATCGCATACGGTTTGTGGAACGGTATTTTCATAATGGCGGGCATTCTGCTTACGGAAAAATATGATAAGCTTCGTGAGCTTTGCCGTATACCTGCAAACAGCTTTTCATGGAAGGTTTTCCAAATGGTGCGTACATTCTTGATTTGTTCATTCGGCAGATTTTTCTCAAGAGCGGACAACTTGTCTACCGCACTCAAGATGATGAAATCCATGTTTGTAAGATGGTATGATTTATCATGGATAACCGATGGATCGCTTTTAGAGCTTGGGCTTGACAACGCAAACTGGTTTTTCCTGATATTCTCGCTGATGATGCTGTTTGGAGTGGATTATTTGCACGAAAAGGAAATATCAATACGTGACAGTGTATTAAGGCAGAATATAATCTTCCGCTGGGCGATTATCTATGCCGCAATTTTCTTAATACTGGTATTCGGCATATATGGACCGACATACGATGTTTCCGGATTCATTTATGAGCAGTTTTAATTTTGTGTAATCAATCGCCGGCATCGGTTTACCGGACATCGGCGTGTAATATAAAAACAAGGAGGAAAGAACATGAATAACATGGATAAGATTTTAGAGATACTGGAAGAGGTAAGACCCGACGTTGATTTTGAAAACGAGAAGCTTCTTATTGACGATGGTATCCTCGATTCATTTGACATCATCACAATAGTAAGTTCATTTAACGATGAGTTTGATGTTGAGATAGATGTTGAAGATCTTGAGCCTTATAACTTCAACACGGTTGAAGCCATGAATGAGCTTATTGAAAAGCTCCAGAACGAGGATTGATATATTAATCTAAAGATTGATTTAAGAGCCGAAAAAGCGTTTTACTTTTTCGGCTCTTAGTGTGTAGACAAGTTTTTCTACACACTGAGCACAGAGCTATCGTTTTTTTCGATAACTCTGTGCTTTTATCGAAATTTGCTGTTTGACATATATACCGTTATACTTTAAAATAAATAACGATATAGTAAGCGGTTTTCATAAATTGTCCGCTTTTATAATTTTGTATGGCACGGCGGAACATCGTGCCGAAACAGGGAGGAAAAGATATGACAAAAAAAATCAATCTGTGGGTCATAGTCACAGGCGTAGCTGTAGGCGTTGCCGCTTTGATACTGACCGCATTCGGCAATCCTGCCAACATGGGCTTCTGCATAGCCTGTTTTCTGCGTGATATTGCCGGTGCAACAAAGCTGCACAGTGCGGCTGTTGTTCAGTACATACGCCCCGAAATAATCGGTTTGGTGCTTGGCTCAACAATTATGGCAGTCTGCACAAAGCAGTTTAAGGCAAAGGCTGGCTCATCACCTGCTACAAGATTTATACTCGGCGCATTTGTAATGATAGGCGCTCTCGTATTTCTCGGATGTCCGCTCCGTATGGTTATACGTATGGGCGGCGGCGACGTAAACGCTTTTGTAGGCCTTGCAGGCTTTGCAATAGGTATTCTCATCGGCATATTCTTCTTAAAGAAGGGCTTCACTCTCAAGAGAAGCTACACGGTAGCCAACAGTGAAGGTATAGCTTTACCGGGCTTAATGATAGGCCTGCTGGTGCTTATGATTGCCGTTCCCACAATCTTCGTATTTTCGGAAAGCGGCCCCGGCTCAAAGCACGCTCCGCTGGTTCTTTCTCTTGTTATAGCTTTATTGATAGGCGCACTTGCTCAGATATCACGTCTTTGCATGGTAGGCGGTATGCGTGACGCTGTAATGTTCAGAGATTTCAACCTTATTTCAGGCTTTGTGGCAATTTTTGTTACAATACTGGTAGGAAATGTAATCCTTGGCAATTTCAAGGGATTTTCAACATATCTTCAGCCGATAGCTCATGCAAGCCAGCTTTGGAATTTGCTCGGCATGGTGCTTGTAGGCTGGGGCAGTGTACTTCTCGGCGGATGTCCGCTTCGTCAGCTTATTCTTGCGGGCGAGGGCAACGGAGATTCAGCTGTGACTGTACTCGGCATGATAATAGGTGCGGCATTTGCTCATAATTTCGGTCTTGCAGGTGCGGCGGCCAAACTGGAGGAAGACGGCACTTACAATGCCGGCGGTATAGCTACGGCAGGTAAAATTGCTGTTGCCATCGGCTTTGCGGTACTCCTTATCATATCTGTAGTAAACACAGTAAAAGCAAAGAAAAAGGAAAAGGAGGCTGAAAAAGCATGATTGATGCAAGAGGCTTAAGCTGTCCTATTCCCGTTGTTATGGTGCAAAAGGAAGTTAAAAAAAATTCTCCCGATGAGCTTCAGGTAAAGGTTGACAGCATGGTATGCGTTGAAAACATCTCACGTTATGCACACTTGCAAAAATATGAGGTTTCATATGAAGAGCAGGACGGGGAGTACATAATCACTCTGAAAAAATAATAAGTGTTTTCGGGGGCTGCTGCAGGTTTTTATTTGCAGTGGCTCCCCTTTTCGTTATATTAAATATAGAATAACGCCACAAGGCAATTAAGATTGATTTTTTTCCTATAAGATGTTATAATAAACAAAAATGTGTATTATACTTAAAAAATTTTTTTTAATTCTATCAAAGGGGTTTTTGAGATGGCTGTGTTTTCAGTAAACGGTAAAACCGTAGCTGTAGAAAAAAATCAAAAGCTTTTGCGATATCTGCGTGACGTACTGCACCTTACAAGCGTTAAAGACGGGTGCAGTGAGGGTGCATGCGGCACGTGTCATGTTATTATTGACGGCAAGCTGACAAAAGCGTGTATTCCTCAAACCGACAAGCTTGAAGGCAAGTCGGTAATCACCGTAGAGGGGCTTTCCGACTTTGAAAAGGAAGCCTATACATATGCTTTCGGCAAAGCCGGCGCAGTACAGTGCGGTTTTTGCATACCGGGTATGATACTCGCCGCAAAATCGCTTATTGACGTCAATCCAAATCCCACCAGAGATGAGGCGGCGTTTGCCATACGCAACAATATTTGCCGATGCACGGGATATGTTAAAATAATTGACGGCATTTTACTTGCCGCCGAGGTCATTCGCTCCGGTAAAAAACCCGGTGCCGGCAGTAACGGATACAGCGTTGGCGAGAGAGTCAGCAGAATAGATGTTGCAGAAAAGGTTCAGGGATACGGTAAATATCCCGATGACATATACGTAGACGGTATGTGCTACGGAGGCGCAGTGAGAAGTGAATATCCAAGAGCAAGGGTACTCTCGATAGATGCAAGCGAGGCTTTGGCTCTGGACGGCGTGATATGCGTGCTTACCGCAGAGGATATACCCGGCAAAAACTATGTGGGGCATATAAAGAAAGATCAGCCTACGCTGATACCCGTAGGAGAAATAACTCATTATTTAGGCGATTCGATAGCATTGGTGTGCGCAAAGGATTCGGAAACGCTGGAAGCCGCTAAAAAGCTTGTAAAAGTAGAATATGAAGTGCTTGATGCAGTGCATAACCCGGAGGAGGCGGCAATGCCCGATGCTCCGCTGGTATTTGAAACCGATGAAAACAATGTGCAGGCATATAAGCACGTTTCACGCGGGAATGCCGATGAAGCAATTAAAAATGCAAAATATGTTTTGACCGAGCATTTTGAAACACCTTGGACGGAACACGCTTTTCTGGAGCCTGAATGCTGTGTGGCACTTCCGCTTGAGAACGGAGGCGTAAAACTGCTTACAACCGACCAAAGCGCACATACCACATTGCACGAGTGCGCTCAAATGCTGGGCGTTGATTATGAGCATTGTCTGGTTGAAAACCAGCTTGTAGGCGGAGGCTTCGGCGGAAAAGAGGATATGTCCGTTCAGCATCATGCGGCACTTATCGCATATGTAGCAAGAGTTCCCGTAAAAGTAAAGCTCAGCCGTGCCGAATCTATTTTGGTACACCCTAAACGTCACCCGTTTAAGATGGACTTTACAATGGGCTGCGATGAAAACGGAGTAATACAGGGCGTTAAGGCAAGCGTTGTATCGGATACCGGCGCATTTGCCTCACTGGGCGGGCCTGTGCTGGAACGTGCCTGTACTCATGCGGCAGGACCGTACGCTTACGAAAACTTTGAAATAGAAGGCCGTGCTTATTATACAAACAATCCGCCTGCAGGGGCATTCAGAGGCTTCGGTGTGACTCAAACCTGTTTTGCAACCGAAACTCTGCTCAATCAAATGGCTGATTTAGTAGGAATATCACCGTGGGAGATACGTATGCGTAACGCAATACGTCCGGGCGGAGTTCTTCCAAACGGTCAGATAGTCGGTGCGGAAACAGGTCTTGTTGAAACGCTGGAGGCTGTTAAACCGTACTACGACGAAGCTGTAGCAAACGGCGACCCCGTAGGCTTGGCCTGCGCCATGAAAAATGCCGGCGTAGGTGTAGGATTACCCGACTGGGGACGTGCAAAGCTCATTATTGAGGATGACGCAAAGGTACATATCTACTCAGGCGCATCATGTATAGGTCAGGGCTTGGGTACAGTGCTTACACAAATGGTGGTTACAAATGCCGGTATCTCACCGGATGATATAGTGTATGAGCGAAGCAATACATGGATTGCTCCCGACTCAGGAGATACGTCAGGTTCAAGGCAGACGCTTGTAACAGGCGAAGCGTGCAGACGTGCCTGCGAAAAGTTAGTGGAGGCGTTAAAAGGTAAAACGCTTGCAGATTTGAAGGGACAGATGTTCTACGGTGAATATCTGGCTAAAACCGATCCTCTCGGCGCAGATGTGCCAAACCCCGTTTCTCACGTGGCATACGGCTATGCAACCCAGATGTGCGTACTCGACAAAGAAACAGGCCGCATTAAAAAGATGGTGGCCGCACACGACGTCGGCAAGGCGGTCAATCCTCTATCCTGCGAGGGACAAATCGAGGGCGGTGTTGTAATGTCCATGGGATTTGCTCTTACCGAGCAATACCCTATAGACGGCAACTGTAAGCCGACGGCAAAATACGGTACACTCGGCCTGTTCAGGGCAAATCAGATACCGCCGGAAATAAAGGCGATAGTAGTTGAAAAGCCAGGTTTGGAGCTTGCAAACGGCGCAATCGGCATAGGTGAGATAACATCTATACCCACAGCACCGGCAATAGCGGACGCATACTTCAGATATGACGGCGAACGCAGGCTTGAGCTTCCGCTTAAAAACACACCGTATTCACGCAAAAAATAAAACCGAACGTTCCGCAATGAGGAATGCTCGGCTCTTTAAAAGCTATATGTGTTTGTTTAACTCATCAAATGCGGCTTGAGTATCAACGTCCGCAAGCTCAATTTCGGGGATTTCAAAAAGCTTAAGCACATCGGGGTGTGCCTTTATAACGGCACTGCCTCCCCTGTCCCCTACAAGAGAACAAAGCTCGTTAAAATATCTTGACGGAAAAATGCACGGATTGCCTTTTACTCCGTTGAAGCTTGCCGCCACAATATTTTCACTGTTTCGGCGGTAGAAGTCTACAAGAGCCGCAACGCTCTCGCGCCGCAGCTTCGGCTGATCTGCTACCTGATACATTATCGCACTGCAGGTATTTTTAAGTGCTTGCGTGCCGATTTTTACGGTATGGCTTGCGCCAAGCTCCGGGTGACGGTTAATAATACAGTTAAAACCGTATTTATGTGCTAAAACGGCTATTTCATCGTACTGTGTTACAACGGCAACGTCCGCAAGGCACTCTGAAGGTATGCTCTCAATCGCACGTTCTATTAGAGTTATGCCTCCGAGCTTTTGAAGCAGCTTATTTCTGCCGAACCGCTTTGAGTCGCCTGCCGCCATAAGCACACAGCCTACAGGCAGATTATTAGAGCTTTTCACAAAATCACTCCCCTTATTATTAATTTACAAACACAAAGCAAAAATGTCAAGTAGAATAATACGCAGATTTATCTCTGCGATTTTAATTCAATATATGGTCATATCCGTAAACGAAAAGGACACCGCCTTTGCCGTTCTGATATGAACCGATAAAAAGGAGGGCAAATAACATGAGCAAGGTAGGTAGAAGCGAAACCCGTGTAGACGCACGTGACAAGGCTACAGGCCGCACAAAGTATTATGAAGATCGTATGCCCGCAGATGCTCTTTATGTTCGCATAAAGCACGCAGAAAAAGCTCATGCGATAGTAAAATCAATAGATACTTCAGCCGCAGAGGCAATACCCGGAGTTGTAAAGGTATTGACCTGCTTTGACGTACCCGACATATGCTTCCCCACTGCCGGTCACCCGTGGTCTATGGATCCGGGGCATCAAGATATAGCTGACAGAAAGCTGCTGAATACTCATGTGCGATACTGGGGCGACGACGTCGCTGTGGTAATAGCCGATAACGAGGTATCGGCTATGCAGGGCGTAAGAGCTTTAAAGGTGGAATATGAGGAGCTGCCTTTCGTGCTTGATGTTCAAAAGGCAATGGAGGACGGCGCACCTCAGCTTCACGAAAGATTCCCGAATAATATTTTAAAGCACACCTCCAGCAGACTCGGCGATTATCAAGCCGCAATAAAAGAGGAAGGCTTGATAAAAGTTGAGGGCTGGTACGAAACTCCTACCGTACAGCATACCCATATAGAAAATCACGGCTGCTTTGCATACGAGGAGGGCGGACGTATAGTTGTGGTTTCATCCACTCAAATACCGCACATCATCAGACGTGTAGTAGGTCAGGCACTCGGTCGTCCGTGGGCCGATATTCAGATAATAAAGCCGTATATAGGCGGCGGCTTCGGTAATAAACAGGATGCACTGTATGAGCCGCTGTGCGCATGGTGTTCAACTCAGGTTGGCGGACGCTGTGTAAGAATTGACTGCTCAAGAGAGGAAACGTTTGTTTCAAACCGTGTGCGCCACGCAATAAGATTCCACATTATCACATGGCTCAGGAAGGACGGCACTATTGCCGCACGTAAGGTTGAATGCTTCTCTAATCAGGGAGCATATGCTTCGCACGGTCATTCTATAGTTGCAAAGGCTATGGGTTCGTTCCCTCAGCACTACCCATGCCCGAATATGGAATGTGACAGCTATACAGTGTTTACCAATAAGCCTGCCGCAGGTGCGATGAGAGGCTACGGTATGCCTCAGGCGTCGTTTGCCGACGAGTCGAATATTGAGGACTGCGCCGCCGCAGTAGGTATGGACCCGGTAGAATTCAGGCATAAGAATATAATGTTTCAGGGCTATAAGGATAATTTCTCCGGCAATGTAAACTATTACGATACATACAACGAGTGCATCAAAAAGGGTGCTGAAATAATAGAATATGAGCGCAAACGCAAGGAATATGCCAATGACACGGGCCCGATACGTCGAGGTATAGGCATGGCTACGTTCTGGTATAACACGGCTGTTTATCCCATATCGCTTGAAACCTCATCAAACCGTATGCTTCTCAATCTTGACGGCACGGTAACCATGCAGTGCGGCGAAACGGAGATAGGACAGGGCGCAGACACCGCATATGCTCAGATGACTGCCGAGGCTGTGGGACTTAAAAGCTATAAGGATGTACACGTTGTTTCCTGCCAGGATACCGACATAACGCCTACGGGACTTGGTGCGTATGCGTCACGTCAAACATATGTTGCGGGATTTTCAATACGCCAAACAGCGGATCTTCTGCGTGAAAAGATTTTGAAGTACGCAAACGAAGTTACCCGTCAGGCGGTTGCCAACATGGATATAATCGACGGAAATATTGTCCGCAAGGGCGACGGTCAGGTGCTTATGAGCTTAAAGGAGCTTGCCATGACAGCTCAGTACAATCCCGTACACAGCGAGCATATAACCGCAGAATCAACATATACAATACGCAATAACGCATACTCCTTCGGCTGTACCTTTGCCGAGGTTGAAGTAGATATAGAGATGTGTAAAACCAAATTGCTAAGAATAGTCAATGTTCACGAT
>CADBRB010000075.1 GCA_902796955.1 uncultured Ruminococcus sp. | reverse complement strand
TCCATATCTGCAAGGCGGGCTTGTTCTTCGGGGTGTATTCTTTGACTAAAGATTTCTTTTATGTTTTGCCATCCATCAGAAAGACCAAGTAACGCCAAAAACTGAAAATAAAGCTATTTACTGTAATATTTTTGCCATATTCTCGTACTTAAATCCATCTGCAAATCTGTTTTGACCTTGTATAGCTGTGCATCATCATAGTTATCATCTATGTAAGATAAAAAGTAACTGTATTCCGTATCATCATGATAATAACCAGAGCTTAAAAATGTTCTGTTTCCTACTCTGAATTTCCAAGAGCCAAAAACAGGCTCAGGTTCTTCTTTGGGTTTTTCTATCAGCTCAAAATCGTTCACTATCATTTCCCATAATTCCTTTTTTAAATCCTGTGATACTTCAATGTCACCTGACACACCCTCATTTATAACAGGTGCGGTGGTACTTACCCCAAACTTCTCCTCAAGCTTTTTATCCATATCTGCAAGGTATGCTTTTTCTTCAGGGCTAATAGCTTTAAATTGATTGGAGTTCTCAACCGATGAGGCATCATCGGTTGAGAGTGCGGACTCTGATTTTCTATTTGCATATGCTCCTACACACAGCGTACCAATAGCCACAATAAGCATACATGCCAGAGCAATTATAACTTTATAGTTTTTCATAATAAAACCTCCCTATGCTAATTTTAAATATTTCCAATAATGATATACTGTATTGTTTACTGAAATAGTTATATCATTTCCATTACTAACAGTTTGTACTTTAAATGTACCGGTGCTCGGTTCCATGAAAGATATTGCAAATGTGTATTCCGATGTTGCATAACCACGTACAACCACAACATGACCGTTACCACTTATATTTCCGTTAGAATCATAAACTAAAAAGAATGATATCATTGGTTTGTCGTTATTAATCAAATTTTTAATTGTTAAAATTGATGGTGCATTTTTTATTGTGGATTGCAAGCCAAAAACTGCCTGTAATGCACTTTGCGTCTCGACTATTGATGCTAAACCATGATTATTAACCTGTGTATGATCTGATACTCCCTGTGCTGTATAATACAGATTAGTCTTATAGCAACCAACTGAAGCAACACATGCCGCCCAACATGTATATATATTATACTGAGTTTTTGCCGGTACATTTAAATAATTTGTATAGACCTCGTTAGTTGCATTAACCTCTGCCTGTTGCATACTGCTCTCAACATCTAATGGAATACTGTGCGACACAGTTGTATAGCTGAGTTGTTCAGATTCGCTTTCTAAGATATTAATATAGCTATTTTCAAATGTACCCGACAATACTGCCACGTCATCCTCATTGTATGCTATCATTCCGCTTTCTGCACCAACAATGACTACAGAGTGATTATGAGCTAAAAAGTCATTTAATTCCTCGGCATATCCCTCAGAGTATGAATAATTATAACCTCCAATGCCATTCGGGAACTTTTCTATGACACCGTACACCTCATTATCATAGTAAATCGGTATATACTTTACTTGAGATTCGCTTAGTTCACCATTTAAAACAGTATACGCATATATAATCGATCCGTAGCTTAGTTCCGATAAATCGGTTTTGCTTATATTATAATCTTTGCCAAATGATGATACAATCAATGATAAAAATTCCTTTAATTCATTTGTCAATGGATTGTAAATACTGTCCGCACTTATAATTGCTATTGAATTAATACATAAAGCCAGCGTTAAAATTAAACATAGTAACTTTTTCATTGTTACAGCATCCTTTCTTTTTGTCAAATAGTTATTCTTGGTAAAAATTGCAAAGCACTTACAAAAATATTGCCTTATTTACACGTTCATCCCTTTGTTAATTAATTTTGTGAATGTAAGTTTTTTCCAATTTTATTACCTGTAAATATTTTAACATACTTTACAGCACTTTGCAATATGTTCTATATAAAAACTTTCACAATGTTTTAATTTTAAATATAGATGTGATTATTAAAAGTATACATTTTTAAACCTCCTCCCTTTCTTTAGTTTTTCGTTTAAAATTGACCGGTCATACTAATCTCATATTGAAAGTAGACAAAGATTTATGAAGATGATTTTTGCAAGACGAGGCGGAGGACGCAGGAATACTGACGTATTCCGAGGACGACAACGAAGTATTGCGAAAATCAGTCCATAAAGATTGGCTACCTTTTATGTGAGATTAGTATCATATATATAGTGTCAAAAAAAGCGCAATCTGTTTCATTAAAAAGTAAAAAATCTTATTTTTGTCGGATTTGTATATATGCGGCAGTCTTTTTGTTCCAAAATGCACAAAAAAATCCACCGCCGTCCAAAGTAAATGTCGGCAGTGGATTTCTCTATTCCTCATACGGCAAAACGTGTTTTTTCAGCTCGTTAAGCACCCTTTTCTTGTCGGCAGACCACAACGGAGCAATCAAATCCCTTTTTGCACCGTCGCCCGTTAAGCGGTGTACAACAACATTTTTGGGTATGATTTCCACACATTTTTCGATTATATCAACATATTCGTCAAGTGTAAGCGTCTTGAAAATACCTGCATTATATTCCTTTTCAAGGTCAGTACCTCTCAAAACATGAAGCAGCTGGAGCTTTATACCGTCTATGCCGCTTTTACATACATAGTCAACGGTTTGAAGCATTTGGTCGGTTGTTTCACCCGGCAGGCCGAGAATGATATGCGTAATAACTTCAAGGCCGTTTTCTTTCAACCTTTTAACTGCGTTATCGTATACGTCAAGGCCGTAGCCCCTCCGTATATATTCTGCACTCTTTGGGTGTACCGTCTGCAAGCCAAGCTCAACCCACACGGGCTTTATTTTGTTCAGCTCTGCAAGCAGACTCATCACATCGTCCGGCAGGCAGTCGGGTCGTGTAGCTACGGAAATCGCCGTTACCGACGGATTTTCCATAGCCTCGGTAAATATTTTTTCAAGATAATCAACCGGTGCATACGTGTTGGTATACGCCTGAAAGTACGCTATATATTTACCGCTTTTTATCTTATCGCTCACTCTGGCTTTGGCTTTTTCTATCTGCTCTGTTATTGAGAGCTTACGGCTCTCTGCAAAATCACCTGAGCCGCCCATACTGCAAAAAATACAACCTCCCGTACCCTTTGTACCGTCACGGTTCGGGCAGGTCATACCTCCGTCAAGAGCAAGCTTATATACCTTTGTGCCGAAGCGCCGCTTTAAATATGAATTTAATGACGTATATCTGTGCATAATCTCAATCCCTATTACACATTCTCTGAATAAAACAGGCACTCTATGAGCATTGCCGGCTTCATAAAGTGCCTGTTACCGTTTTATTTCCTATCTGTTATTATGAATTATTCGCCAAACTCAACCGAAGCTACCTTTGTAAAGCTGTCCATTGTAAACGACGTACATCCTGCCGTACTTACAACATAGAGGTAATCGCCTATGTACATTCCTCTTACGCTGTCCCTGTAAATGCTGTAGAATTTATTCCAATCCGAGCTGTCTTTGGATTCCATAACAACAGCTTCTCCGAGCTGAACAAATCCCTCCTGCTCGCTGTATTTAAAGAATATATATGAAAGCTTTGACTCGGAATCGCTTTCATAGTCATCATATGACCATATTTCATGGGAAACGGGTATGCCTATAAGGTTCTTCTCCGGTGAAATGAGAATTGCCTTGTGGTTATCAAGAGCCATTGAATGATAAGACTCATATACATCGTATGTTCTGTTGTCCTCGGCAAATATAAGAGTGTTCTGCTCTTTAACATCAGCTTTATCGGAAACATCAAACATAGAGAGCTTTAATCCGCTTGTTCTGCCTGTTTTTTCATCTGCCGCATTGCCGAATCCGAACAGCAGACCGCTGCCGTAAGGATGCAGATATGTTGAAAATCCGGGGATTTTAAGCTCGCTGAGTATCTTCGGATCATACGGGTCTTTAAGGTCTACGGTAAACAGTGGGTCTGTTTGCACAAACGTTACAAAGTAACCTATATCGCCGTCAAACCTTACAGACTTAAGCTCTTCGCCCATAGCTATTTTTTCAATGGAGCTTACCTGCTTCATGTTCTTATCAAATATAAGCAGTGTATTCCATTCCTCAAAGAAATCCTTATCCTCGTCATCACCGAAATACTCACCCTCGTTTGTTACAACAGCACGCAGATATCCGTTGTATTCATCAAGGGCAAACTGATTTATAACCTCACCGTTTACAGTATTGCTGGCATATAAATCTATTTTTCCGTCCTTAAACGCAAACTTTGTGATTTGAGTTTGTTCAAACTCATAGTAATCCTCGCCAAAGTCGATTTCTTCGTCTTCTTCCTCGTAATCCTCGTCCTCGTAATCCTCGTCCTCGTATTCTTCTACCTCATCATAATCATCATTGTCGTCAGCGTTTTCGTCAACATCAATTTCTTCAACCTCATCAATGTCGCCATATTTGGCTTTGTACATTTCATCCAGCTTGGAATAATCGTAAACTCTGCAATAAACATACAAATTCTCGGTATTTGAATAGATGTCATCGCCGCCGCCTAAAAGTGATTTTGATGAAACTATTGAGCCTGAGCCCCTGACGTCAACACCGCAAACATTGGTATAAATGGAATCCTCCATATTATTGAGTATGCAGATATCCTTTATCGGCTCAACGTTTATGTCTTTGCCCGTGCGCATTGTAGGCACAAAGGTTTCGGGTACTTTCTCATTTATCATGTTGCTGTAAACAGATTCACTTGTAACAAAGTACAGATAATCGCCAACCATACGTGATGAAACATAGCTTCCGCTCATTGAAACACTGTTCTTGAAGACGGGGCTTGTCTTATCTGAATAATCATAGAAGGAAACGGTTGTTTCGCCCTTCATAACATATGCGTGAATCGGCAGAAGCATATTGCAATTTGTAGTAAAGTCAAACATTTCGCCTCTTATCGGACGATATTCATAAAAATAATAATATCTCGGTCTGAAGCCTGCATATTTCTCTGAAATAACGACCAATGTATCGCCGCATACATAAAATTCACGGTATTCCGTGTCTATTTCATTTATGTAATCGCCAAAGGCTTTTTGATATACATCATAAAATTCGTTCTCTGTCTTTATCTTCTCGGTATTATTGCCGACAGTTGAATTGTATGAATCTATAAGCTCCTCTATGGCGTCGGTAGCGCTTGCCGGGTCAGTGGGGCTTGCAAGCGGAGTTTGTGCCGCCTCTTCCTTTATTTCCTCAAGGTATTTATCCGTAAGCTCGATTTCAGAAACCACTTTAAGCTGACCGTTGTTTGTTTCTACGGTGTAAAGCTTCTTCTCGTCACTGTTGAGAGCATATATATACTTACCGTCGGTTTTGATTATATCAGCTTCCTGAACTCCCTTAACCTGTACGTTAGTATCGGAGAAATCCTGCTTATCACTGCCCACCGCCGTTGTGCCGTCATTGATTTTACTGCCTCCGTATGACTTGGGTATTGAGTCGCTTATAGCCACTTCGCTCTCCGGTACGTCAAAGTCTATACCGTTCATCATGTACTTATAGCCATAGCCTGAAAAACCGCGCTTATTAAGCTTTGATATAGCATTGTAAATCGTGCTGTAATCATCTGGATTGCTTACATTGGCAAATACAGGGTCTTCCTCTACGGTTCTCGGTCCTGCGGGCGTGGTCATGGGCTTGTTCCTGTTATCCCAAATTTTATATAAGCCCGTGCCCGTTATAGCAATCAATACGACAAGTATTACTGCCACTACCGGCTTCATGCTTCTCTTTTTGGGTGAAGGTGTTTCAGCCGCCGGAGCATATGCATCCTGCGCCGCCTGCGGCATTTCATAGCCTGCCTGCGGCATCATCATTTGAGGCTCCTGATAATCGGCGGCAGGCATTTCCTGCTGCATCATCTGCGGCTCTTCGTAGCTTGCCTGCGGTACGTTTTCCATACCCGTGCTGTTTAAATAATCCTGTTCATTCATAGCTTGAACTTCCTTTCGTTTTGGATTTATAATCACGGTCTGCAATACTCAATGCCGCATAAGCACTCAGCCGGCACTGCCGTAATCAATTAAAAATCCAATGTATTTATCTGTTTAAAATCATCAAATGTATATGATAAACAGCCAAATTGGCTGATAACATACAAATAATCGCCTATATAAGTGCCTCTTACACTCTCTGTTTGTACTCTTTTCCCGTCCTGTGTATAAATCATTCCGTTAAAATAGCTTTCATTGTTATAGTTTAGCGCATCGTCAATTATGATTTTTACAACCTCATCGCTGAACGCTACCGCTTCTCCTATGGGAGTAAACCCGTCTTTTTCATCATACCTGAAAAACAGGTATGATACATTTTTATCACGGACGTACTCACTGTACGTATAGCGTGAGCGCTTGTAGCAGGTTGCACGCTGATAGACTATCGGAAAACCGACGATGCCCTTTTCCGGCGAAACTATAAGAGCCTTATAATTATAATACCCAAAGCTTCCGTATGTCAATTTTTCTGAAGGTGTAGAGTATGAAGTCTTTATCGTACGTGTATGCTCCTCTGTTACATCGGTTTTATCCGATACATCAAACATGGTAAGCTTAACGCCGCTTTCGGCCGCTCCTGTGGCTCTGCTCACATTTACGCCGAGCCCCAAAAGCTTATCCTCGCCAAAAGGATGCAGGTAGGTTGAAAAATCAGGTATTTTAAGTGCGGAGCGTATTTGCGGAGCGTACGGGTCGCTTAAATCCACGGTAAAAAGAGGATCTGATTTTTCTTCAAGATACGTGGCAAAATATCCCACATCGCCGTCAAATCTCACCGACTTCAGCTCTTCGCCGGCGGCAATATCATCTAAATAGCTTACCGTGCTGAGATTTTTATCCAATATCAAAAGCCTTATCCATTGCTCCTTTGGCTCTTTCTCCCCGTTTTCATCGGTGATTATTCCTATGTTTGACGTAACTAACCTTAAGTAACCGTTGTATTCGTCAAGTGCAAACTGGTTGAGCAGTCCTCCGCTTATTGTCCTGCAGGCGGCAAGCTCAACACTGCCGTTTTTCAGCTTAAACTTTGTCAGCTTAGCCTTGTTATAGATTGTGCATTTACTGTTTATATCATCCTTATGGTTTTCTTTTTTATCGGAATTGCCGTAATTTAAATTGCAGAATACATACAGGCTTTCCAAATTTGCGTAAATCTCATTTCCTCCGCCCATCAAGGACTTTGACGAAACAACGCTTCCGAAATCTCTTACATCTATGCCGCAAACATTGGTATAGATTGTATCGTCCATGTTATTGAACAGGTATATGTCGCTTACCGGCTTTGAGTAAAATCCACTGCCCGCTCTTATTGTCGGAGCAAAGGTTTCGGGCACGTTTTCGTTTATTATGCCAGAATAGATTTGCTCGTTTGTAACCAAGTAAATATAACCGTCTATCATACGTGACGAAACATAAAAGCCGCTTGCGGCTATGCTGTTTTTAAATACAGGGTGTTCTCTGTCCGAAAAATCATAGAACAGAATATCGGTTTCTATTCTCGTTGCATAAGCCTGAATTGAATCAAAACGGGCATAAAACTCACTGCTTAGATAAGATATACCGTTTGCCACCATGCCAAAGTATTTGATGTCTTCCCATGAACAATCACCTGTGTCCGGCAGTTTTTGAGATATTACCGCAACGGTATCGCCGTAAATATACAGCTCCTCATACTTAATCACCATATTGTCCACGTATTCATCGTAACGCTTTTTATACTCCGCATCGGTCAATTTACCGTTGCTGTTATTCAATTTTGCAGAGCCGTCAGCAGGTATCAATGCCTCAGTTGGTGTTGAGGGCTCTGTGGGTGTTGAAGGTTCTGTTGGAGTTGCCGTACCAAACTTTTCTTCCATTGCCCGTTTTTCTATATCCTTATAAAAGCTGTCCTCAAGTGTAATCTCCGATATCAGCCCTGTTTTGCCGTTTTCCGCTTTAACGGTACAAATCCTGCCTTCTTCTCTGTCAAGATAGTATATATACTCACCGTCGGTTTTCATTATATCCGCTTCCTGAACTCCCTTGACCTGAGAGTTTGTATAGTAATACTCCGGCTTTTGCCCGGCACTTATACCGCCGTAAGCATCGGATTTCGAATATCCCTCAACGGAATGTTTGCCAAAATATTTTATATTGCTTCCATGAAGCGTGTATTCTCCATCGACTCTCTGCACAAGGGCTGTACTGCTGTGCCTTTCGTTCCTGTCAGCTTCCTTTATTCTGTAAAAAAGCGTGCTGTAATCGTTGGGCTGCTGCAAATAATCAAATATATTGACCGTACCGTCGATTGGCTTTTTATCGGCTTTATATGTGAAAAACACCGTCAATCCCGATATTATCAGCATCGTCAGCAGTACGGCATACTGCCTTTTATTGTTCTTTTGCCTTACCCCGGCAAGCCTTTTTTGTATAGCCTGAGGCATCATGCTTTCGGGGGCTTCCACTTCGTTTATTTCATCATGCATCCTGTTGATAAATTCATTGTTATTCATTGCCGCTTCCCACCTTTTCAAGTTTTGAATTGTCAGGTTCGTTTGCAGTAAGAATAAGCTTTAACTTTTCGAGCGCACGTGAGTACTTAGTCCTTACAGTGTTGCGGTTAAGTTTTAAAATCCGTGCAATTTCATCGCTGTTATAACCGCCGAGTACATTTAAAGATACTATCATTCTGCTCTCACCGTCCAGTACGGCAAAGGCAAGCTTTAAATCCATATGCTCGTCCAAATCGGCAGAAATTGAAGTTTCGTCCGTTTCAAGCAAATCATCCTTATAGTATCGTTTAATTATCCTTTTACACTTTGAGGACAAAACGGTAAACATCCATCTTTTAAATGCTTCCTCATTTTTAAGCCTGCCTATGCTCGCATAGCAATCTGTTACTGCGTCGGCAACGGCGTCCTCTGCGTCCTCCTGTGAGCGCAACGTATAATAGGCATATCTGTACAAATCACTGTATATTGCGCTGTATAGCTGTGCAAAAGCTTGTACATCGCCCTTTTTCGCTCTTTTTACAAGCTCTCTGAAATTCTCCTGCATTATAATCCTCCATAATCAACGTTGACATAATATAAGTGTCGAAAAGCAGGCTATCTGTTGCATGAGCTTAGCAGATTTAACAAATTATTTACAATTCTCTTTATTACCTTCCTCTTTACAAATTAAATGTATAATTTTGGGTTTATTACTTTATATACAGTTAAGAATGCAGTTTTGTTTCACTGAATTAGTTTATTAACAAATAATTTACAATTTTTGTTCCGTTATCGCATATCCGGCCAATCACTTTGAACAGTTCTTGAAACCGAAATGCCCATAGCGGCAAACAGGAACAAAAGCGTAGTTGTAAGCGGCTGGCTTATATTAAACAACGCCTGGAATGAATATATCATGACCGCACCGTAGAACACAACCAGCTCCGGTCTTTTTGACGAGCATCTTATCATACGAACTATTGCGCTTATTATAAACGTTATTATACTCACTGCACCGCAAATGCCCAATGTAACAAGCCATTCGATGTACTCGTTGTGTGCGCTGTCAAAGTAGAAATTGAATCGTTTAAGCATTTCCTGATTATATTTTGCTCCAAGTACGGGGGAAAGCGTATCGGGTCCTGAACCGAAAAGCTTATGCACCCAGTCAAACTCAAAGAATGACTCAATGGATTTTATCCACGCATAGCCTCTGCTTGTACCCCATTTTTCGTTAAATCTTAAATAGCGTTCAAGTACCCCTATATTTGTTTCGGTGTCTATTACCGAGAAATAATACAGTGCGCCTGCTCCTGCCACTACACACAATGCAACCAGAACAATAGCGATAATATAGAACCATGACGGCACATCAAAAAGCTTGTCGTTCGCCCTTATGCCCGCAAATATTATCGTAAGGGCAAGGAAGAATCCTATGATAAAGTACATATAGTTACTGTACATAAAGAACTCTGAAAGCGTTTCTACAAGTACGTGATGACCGCCCACAAGCTTGCATACTATCGGCATCATTTTCATTGAAAGCGTAAGCGTCAGCCATGCTATAACATATCTATGCAATCTCTTTATATTTTTAAAGGAATAGATGGACATAACTCCCATAAATACAAATACGGCAAAAAAACCGAGGTCGCTGTTTGCCGCAATAAGTGCGCCGGATGCTATGGATAAGCACGCTATACTGAAAATCTTTTCAAAAATATGCTCGCTTATCATAAACATACCGAATGATACCGCAAAGAACACACATACAAAAGTAGCAAAAAAGTTTATATTGCCGATTGTAGATATGAACGACGTCATCTGATCCTCTCTTATTCGATTTATATAGTCGAGAGGGTCAAAGCCAAAGTTGTTGAGTATGCCTATAAGGCCTATATAGAATCCGAAGCACATATACAGGTAAATGAAAACCTTTGCGCCCTTGTAAAAGTACGAAACCATTATATACATAAACAAATACGCAAGTATAAGCTTCAGCCCGTTATATCTTCCGAGGTCGCCGTCTATTACGTGTTCTTTGTACTCTGAAAAATATGCGGAAAGTGCAACGCTTATAAAGAACAACAGCATGGCGATATCGGTTGTACACAGCTTTTTAATTCTCTCTCCCGGTAAAGCTGTTTTTGTCATTACTCCGCATAACAATGCGCTGATAAATAAAACTGCGAATACCGCCGACGCTATAAATGTTGCAGTACATACAAAGTTGTATTTATCAAGCTTTAGATTAAATAATGCATTTGTATTATAAACCCAAAAAATACTGAGCATTACAGCCAGATATATCTCCATACTCTTTTGAGTCAGCATCAATCCGATATTTTTGGTACGCTTACTGCGTGCCGCTGTTGTAAGCCCGTTTGATTTTCTTTTTGCAGGCATAAAGCACATCCCTTTCAGCTGATTTTACAATACTGTATTTTATATGCAAAAGCATATAAGTCCAAATTGTTTATAAAATATATGCTACCATATTTTGTTGGTGTTTTCAATATTTTAAACTCATTTTCACCTAAAATACATCAAAATCCGTCATCCTGTTTGTTCACTTTCAATTCGATTTATCCGGCTGTTATACTAATCCAATTTTGAGATTAGTATTATAATTGACAGAATCAATCAACCGCTTTATAATTAGTATGTATAATTGTACGTGTAATTTGGGTTAGAACGATTGATACCGTTAATGAAAAGAAGTGATACTATGAAAAAAAGATTTTTTATATCGTTTATTACATTATCATTGCTTTTAATATGCTCAGGGGCGATATCTGCCGACTGTGCAACAATGCGTGAGGTTGTTTGTGCTTATATTGACCATATGGCAACAATAAAATGGAAGACAGAAAAAGGCTTTGCCTCATGTAACGATATATCCAAGATATACAGAAAAGGAAAGACATATCAGGGTATGCCGTATACAAAGAACAATATCAAAAATCTGCGTGTATTCAGAGAAAATCTGGATAAATCCCCTATACTCAAGTATATCGGCCCCACATCTGCGGATAAGTATATAGGCACTGACAGTGCCGGAGCGATTTTCAGCGCATGGTCGGAAATCGGTGCAAAGATAAGCTTCCATGATGAAAAGGATATGTTCCCGTCACTTGAAAAAGGCACATTGGCTG
>CADBRB010000074.1 GCA_902796955.1 uncultured Ruminococcus sp. | reverse complement strand
TTTTTATTTTCTATAATATTTAGCCTTGTACTTTTGTCCTACCAGCACAGTTACACTGCACAAAATGCCAAGTGAAACGATTAGTAACAAAAACCACAATGCATTTGACTCATTATCTCCCGTAGGTACGGTAGGGTTATCTACAGGCTTGTCCGTAGGTGTAACAACATCTTTCTTTGCTACTGTAAAAGTATATTCAGCTTCGCCGTCATCAAACAGTACGGTAATAGAATGCTCGCCAACTGACAATTTATCAAGATAATCCGTATGCAGGCTTAGCCTTACGCTGTCATTGGCGGCATCATAGTTTGCCCCATAGTTCGCCTCATCAACATTTTTATCGTCTATTTTTATGCCTGTAAACCTTGTAAAAGCCTGACTGTTATTCCTGTCTGCTTTAACTGTCATTTCAAGATTTTTGCCACTTCCAACGGTATATGTATTCTGACTGTCATCGGTAAAATAATAGGTATTAATCTCAGGTAAATCCGGTTCGTCAATAGGCTCGTCGGGTTCTGCTCCCGTAGGCGGTATTTCCTCTTCCTCAATATGTGCAGGGTCACCGTTACATACTCTACGCCTTAAGCCCGGTTTTTCAGAGCTGGGTTCTTCTATTGTTTCCCATTCTCCCCAGTCATGTTCGCCTGCAATATCTGCTGTTGCCCAGCCGTAATCATAGTGCCTTATTGACTCAGCGGCAGTGCGTGCAGGTGCCGCTAACATAATTATATTATGATTATATACTCCACTGTTTTCGTTTGCTGTTATTTTTTCTCCATTCACATAAAATTCAGTTTCATCTGCAAATACATACGGAAATTTTGCAGCAATTTCCTTTATACCTACTTTATAATTCTCACCCGCTGTAAACGAACCTATATAAGGGTCATAAGGGTCATAATTATTATCCTTTTCTACTATCCAATAAGCCATAAAATCATCACCGAATTTTTCGGGATTCTCCAATGTGACAACAGGGGTATTTGTTTGGCTTTGCCAATCATATTTATTACTGCTCGTCTGCATAATTAGAGAGGTTTCTGTTGTTAATCCGCATTTGGGAGCTTCAACGTTAATTTTGACCTCCTTTATATGCTCAAGCCATGCCAAATAGACTGTTATGTCGGATTCCACTGTACTATTACTATTCATTGTACTGTACATTTCATTTTGTATTTCATACTCATTATTATATTGAGATGCAGGTTTGGAAACAATACCGATTAGCTCACAACCATCAGCCTGGGGAGCTTCCGGTATTGCATTGAGTATTACCTCATAAAGATATCTGCACCCTCCTGTACATTCTCAATAACTACATTTTCGCCACGGCCGTCAAAGTCAACGGTTACCGTATAGGTGTTAGGCACTACTGCCATCAACGCAGAAGCCTGAGCCGCTACAGGAACAAGCATTATCAGCATAGCCATAAAAACTGCAAAAAACTTTTTCGTGATTTTCATATATCCTCCTTTAGATTTTGATTTAAACTATATTTAAGTTAAGCTTAAATCATGTATTGTTTGTATTTAATTATATTACATAACTTGTCGAAAGTCAAGTAATTTACGCTATAATAATTATGGCAATTAATTTAGCAAAATCTTTACAAAATAGGACAGACACTCATTTTAGCAGTTCTTTACAAGCTGAATTTTTTATGGTAAAATAAAATACAACATTTTTAAGGCTGGGAAAGTAATTATGAACACTTGGGATTATAGACAAATACGTAAAACCGCATGGAATACTGCCTTTCATAAAAGTAAAAAATCATGGATTCTGATAGCGATCGTATGCTTTTTATTTGCGTTTATAGGCACATCGAATGCCTTTCAAACATACATAATAAATGCTTTGGACTCTTTAATAGGCAACAGTGACGCTATGCTGCCAAGAAACATAGACTTTTTGAAGGAATATGCCGTAACCACAAAATTAGTACGTGATATACCTTTTATAACGTCTGACCTTGTACTGGGCATTATTGACGGGCTTTCAAAATATGTTACATGGGTAATACGGCTTTTTGCCATTAATATGGCATATTTTAAGCGCAATCCCGGTGAAATAATATTCAATATGATAGTTGCCGCCATTGTGACGGCAATAGTCAGGTTTTTTATTCAAAATGTTATTGTTATAGGCAAAAACAGATATGTAATGGAAAACCGCTTTCAAAAAGAGGTTCCATTACGTAGAATAACAGCACCGTTCCACAAAAAGAACATACTGAATATGATGTGGGTCATGTTCAGATACCAGTTGATTATCCTCATCTGGTCGCTTACCGTTATCGGCGGCGTGTACAAATACTATCAATACGGAATGATACCGTATATTTTAGCTGAGAATCCGTCTGTCAAATGGAAGGACGCCAAAGCTCTCTCAAGGCAAATGACTGACGGTTATAAAATGAAAATTTTTATAACAAAGCTTTCGTATATCTATATGTGGCTTTTAAAGCTTATTCCGATAATAGGTCTGTTTACATCAGCAGTGCTGGAGGCTCAATTAGATGCGGAGATATATTTTTCGCTCAGGAATAGAGTGCCGGAAGGCTGTGAACAGTTTACCGAGCCAACTTTCGGCACATTACCGTATGTTGACGCAAGACCTGACAAATCTCCAAAATATATTCTTAAAAACATAAATCTTGAAATGCCCCGTCACCGTAAAAACTTTAAGCTTGGCTACAGCATTACGGATGTAGTTTTTATGTTTTTTGCCTTCTGCTTTATAGGGTGGATATGGGAAGTAGGATTATACCTTGTAAATGAGCATACATTTGTAAACAGAGGCACTATGTACGGTCCGTGGATTCCCATTTACGGCTGTGGCGGCGTAGCTATAGTTCTTCTGTTAAACCGCTTTAAAGCGCATAAAGGCAAGCTTTTTATAATGGCAATGGCTGTTTGTGCCGTGCTGGAGTATGCCTCAAGCTTTATACTTGATTTTATATTCAATGCCTCATACTGGGATTATCACGATATGTTCATGAATCTTAACGGACGCATATGTATTTCCGGCTTATTGGCGTTCGGTATAGGTGGATTGTTCGGCGTTTACATAGCTGCTCCTACTATAAGTCGTTTTGCAGATATACTCTCTAAAAAGCAGAGATATGCCTTATGCACAGTACTTTGCTCTGCTTTTATTGCAGATTTTATTTGCTGTGTGATTTTCGGCTTTAATTCCGGCTCCGGCGTGGGCGGCTCGTACTGATACTATTTTCTGAAAGAATGCAGACTTTACTAATCACTAATTGATAGAAGATAGAGATTTACAATGATAAATTTAACAAGTCGGAGGCGGACAACGTCCGCCTCCGACTCATTTTGTGCAAGTCATCTCATAAAGCTTTGCCGGCATTATATAATACTAATTATCATTAAAATGGTTTAAAAATTTTGCTCAGCGAGGCGGAGTACGCAGGAATACTGACGTATTCCGAGGACGACAACACAACTATGCAAATTTTAACGCAACAAATGTTAAAGGGTTTTATTAGAAGAT
>CADBRB010000073.1 GCA_902796955.1 uncultured Ruminococcus sp. | reverse complement strand
TTGTCGTTTCAAGGAAAGGGATATATAAGGGAAAACCCATCGAAAGGGTTTTCCCTTATACGGTCTTTAGTACCTTTCTGGCGGCAGAAAGGTACTGCCCTGCGCCGGCATGAGGCGCATAAAAATAAACAAATACTTAAAATCAGTATAAACTAACTCTGTGCCTGTGTGCGCTGCGCACTGCGCCGGCATGAGGCGCATAAAAAAACAACTACTAAAATTAACAAAAAATTCCGTGCCTGTATCTTGAAGTGCAAAATTTTACGCTGATATCTTATTATAACATTTCATCAGAAATCAGTATAAATTTGCAATTTTTATTTTTAAAAAATTCATAAACGGTATTTTTGCATGGGAAAGCCGAGGAAGCAAAACGTGTTTTTACGTCATTTATCACAAGTTCGATTAAATATATAGATTTGACTTGTTAAAATTGGTTATTTTTTAAATTTTTCTTAAAAAGTGTTTGTATTCTACACAAATTTATAGTATAATAAATGCGATTAAACAGAATTTTTTATATAAGCGGCGGATTGTCGGTAATTTAATAATGACGGATATCAAATCAAAAAATTCATTTTTACTTTTAAAAGGGTGTATTAATATTTTAAATAACTCACAGGATATTCATTGAAGCTTTGTTGCAGGATGTGCAACGACCTAAAAGTTTGGATATATCATCATACAAACAGTGTACCGTATACGCCGTACGAGCTAATTAAAAAGGAGTGATTGTATGCAATTAAACAAATTTACCGAAACAACAACTGAGCTTCACAGGCTTGCAGAGCTTTGCAAAACAAATAGTGTAATAAATCAGGATTTATACGATAAGTACAATGTTAAGCGCGGCTTGCGCGATGTAGACGGAAGCGGCGTTTTAACTGGATTGACGGAGATTTCAGATGTAATCGGATTTACAAGAGAGGACGGAGTAATAAAGCCATGCGAAGGCAAGCTTTATTACAGAGGATATGACATAGAGGATATTGTAAAGGGCTTTATTACCGATAACAGATTCGGTTTTGAAGAGATAACATATTTGCTGTTATTCGGCCGTCTTCCTAATAAGCAGGAATTGATGCAGTTTTCAAGTATGCTTGGTAATTACAGAACATTGCCTAACAGCTTTGTGAGAGATATAATCATGAAGGCTCCGAGCCCGAACCTTATGAATGCTCTTTCAAGGTGTGTACTTACGTTATATTCATATGACGACCGTGCCGAGGATATCTCGGTAGAAAATGTATTGAGGCAGTCTTTGGAGCTGATAGCACTGTTTCCTGTGCTTTCGGTATACGGATTCCAGGTATACAGCCATTATCATGAGGGGCAAAGTCTTATAATTCATTCGCCGTTGCCTCATTATTCAACGGCTGAAAACATACTGCATATGCTTCGTCCAAATTCTGAGTTTTCAAAGCTGGAAGCAAGGATACTGGATATGGCTCTTGTTTTGCACGCAGAACATGGCGGCGGTAACAACTCTACATTTACTACGCACGTTGTAACATCGTCAGGTACTGATACTTACTCAGCTATCGCTGCGGCTTTGGGTTCTCTTAAAGGACCGAAGCACGGCGGAGCAAACATAAAAGTTGTAAAGATGTTCGATGATTTAAAATCTAATGTACGTGATACAAGGGATAAAGATGAGCTTGAAGAATATCTCTTAAAGATTTTGCATAAAGAAGCGTTTGACAAAACAGGTCTTATTTACGGCGTAGGTCATGCTGTTTATTCAATGTCCGACCCACGTGCAAGAGTATTTAAAACTTTTGTTAAAAAGCTTTGCGAGGAGAAAAACAGGCTTGACGAATTTGAACTGTATGATACGGTAGAACAGCTTGCCTCCGAGATAATACCGAGAGAACGCAAGATGTATAAGGGCGTAAGTGCCAATGTAGACTTTTACAGCGGATTGGTTTACAGCCTGCTGGGTTTACCGCCGGAGATGTTTACACCTATATTTGCAATAGCGAGAATTGCCGGCTGGAGCGCACACAGAATAGAGGAGCTTGTAAATCCGACGAAGATAATACGTCCCGCATACATGAATGTGCAGGAGCATTTGCCGTATATAAAAATGAGCGACAGAAAATAAGCCCGATGTGTTTTACGGAACATAGGGAAACTGCAATAGCATTATAAATCTTTATTTTCATTTTTCCATGACAGAACAGCACCGGTAAGGCTTAAACCTTATCGGCGCTGTTTTTTTGTAAGCTCACTGAACCGATGCTGAATTTTGATGATTCTATCAGTGACTTGAACGCTTTATCGGTATGAATGAAAGCTAAAAGACGGTTTCGATAATTTTGTCGGATTCCGGTGGTGAATAGCAAAAGCTGTCTATATGATTATCGGTGTAAAAATATCTTGGTTTTGGCAAACTGTATGAATAGTCGAATGTATCTATTATTATAAGCTTAACTTTCATACGCTTGGGTATGATGTTTTTGATATATACGCTTGCCTGCTGGCCGGGCAGGATGCCCTCCTTTGCCTCAGCTAAACCTGCAAGATTAGGCGTAAGCTCTACAAAAACACCGTAATCTTCAACTGAACGGATTATGCCCGCAACAGTTTCACCTATTGAAAACATTGCGGCATTTTCCTCCCATGTGCCTAAAAGCTCCTTGTGGCTAAGACTTACACGCCCGTTTTCGATGGATTTTACAATCGCCATAATATCCATGCCTACAGAAAACCTTTCTTTCGGATGGTCTATTCTTGATACTGATATAGTGTCTATAGGCATGAGCGAGGCTATGCCGCATCCAATATCGGCAAAAGCTCCAAACGGCTCTAAATGAGTTATTCTTGCCGGTATTATATCTCCCGAACGCAGTGTGGATATGTAGCTTTCCATGCATTTTTCCTGAGCAAGCCTGCGTGAAAGAATGACTATGTTTTCGTTGTTTTCGTTTTTCTCAAAGCCCGTGACTATGAAGCAGACAGGGCGGTTTACTCTGGATATTACCGCAATGTCACGTATTACGCCCTCTTTGATGCCGATTGCGCCCTCTTCTCTGGGGATTATACCTCTTGCACAGCCTAAATCGACTATTAAATTATGTTCTGAATCGCATACCAACGCCCTCGCTTCAAGTATCTTTTCTTCGTGGTACGCCTCGGCAAGCTGTGCAAGATTTTTAAGGCTGTTTCTATTATCAACTGTATCAATAAGCCGTCCTTCCGGATGAAATCCTATCATTTTGACGCCTCCTTTTTTTATTCCTTAAACTATATGTGCGAGTGGAGAGGAAATATTACTAAAATAATGAAGAATGAATTATGAATAATGAATAATGAATAATTTTATTGTATGATTCGCTTTGTTGGCAAATTTGGGCGCATGATGTAGTTATTTGCGTGATTTTGGTGAGATAGGGGATTTTGAGCGGGACAAACTATTAGTAAAGTTTGCAATAGCCCCGTGTGTGATGTGGTGGCGGAGGTTCTCCGCCGAAGTGCCTGCGGACGCTGTCCTCCTATGTCATGCAGGTTAAGCTTGCGTGGGATAAATTTTTATCTTGCAATTACGGTGATATTAATGTATAATAATTTAAAGGTCATTTTATGAGGTGAAGCGTTATGGGCGGAATAAGCTCAGGGCTGGTTTTCGGCCTTACTGTAGTAGGAGGACTGTTCATAGGCGGATACATAGTGTACAGAGTTGTAAGAAATAAGTTGAGGTCTGTTTCACGCTCGCTTTTCGGTACGAACAGCCTTATAGACGGATATAAAAAACAACAGGCGGAGATTGCGGATACACCGAGGTCTTTGCCGGCAATGACGAAAATATATCTGCCTCAGATATCGAAGGATTTCCCCGAATTTAACTATACGGAGTATAAGCAAAAGGCGGAAAATCTTTTAAAATCGTATTTGCTGGCGGTTTCGGTCAAAAAGACGTCAAAGCTTGTCAATGCATCAGATGAAATAAAAGAGCAGGTTGCATCTATAATTGCCGACTTGGAAATTGGCGGTCTTACCGAGTTCTTTGAACAAATACATATTCATAGAACGGAAATTGCAAGATATAAAAAAGAAAACGGAGTTTGTACCGTTTTTTTGCAGTCTGCGGTTGAATACTTTAACTTTACCCAAAATGAAACGGGTAATATCGTAAGCGGCTCAAAGAGCCTGAAAAAACAGACCGTATATGAAATGGAGCTTACGTACATTCAGGATCCGACAAAAATTAACGGTTCGCTGAGTGATAAATCAATGGGTCTTAATTGCCCTAACTGCGGCGCACCTATAACATCAATAGGTCAAAAGGTGTGTGAATATTGCGGAACAGGCATTAAAGAGATAAATATTTATTCATGGAGCTTTAACAAAATCAGGGAGATTTCGGTTTCCCGTAAAAAATACTGATAAGGAGTTGTTTTCATGGGTATTATCAAAGCGTTTACAAATGCAATAGGAGGTGCGCTCGGCGATCAGTGGCTGGAAGTTCTGGAAGCTGACGATATGAGCAGTACTACTGTATTTACAAGCGGTGTTAAGGTTAGAAACGACAGCAGAAACCAAAACACCAAGGGCAGTGACAATACGGTATCGAACGGTTCTATAATTCACGTTTACGATAACCAGTTCATGTTGCTTGTTGACGGCGGTAAGGTAGTAGATTATACGGCAGAGCCGGGCTACTACAAGGTTGACAATTCATCATTGCCGTCATTGTTTAACGGACAGTTCGGAGATACTCTGAAGGAGTCGTTCAACCGTATAAGATTCGGCGGAGTTACTCCGACAGCTCAAAAGGTTTTCTTTATCAACCTTCAGGAAATCAAGGGAATCAAGTTCGGCACAAAGAATGCTATCAACTATTTTGATAACTTCTATAATGCAGAGCTTTATCTGAGAGCGCACGGTACATATTCAATAAAGGTAACAGACCCGTTCCGCTTCTATGCAGAGGCTATTCCGAGAAATGCGGAAAGAGTGGATATAACGGATATAAACGAGCAGTATTTGTCAGAGTTCCTCGGAGCTTTACAGTCTGCTATGAATCAGATGTCGGCTGACGGCATACGTATTTCTCATGTAGGTTCAAAGAGCATGGAGCTCAGCAAATACATGGCAAATATTCTTGACGAAGATTGGAACCAGATGAGAGGTATGCAGGTACAATCAGTAGGTATTGCAAATATCTCTTATGACGATGAGTCCAAGGAGCTTATCAAGATTCGCAGCCAGGGTGCTATGCTCAGCGACGCAACTGTAAGAGAAGGTTATGTACAGGGCGCAGTTGCCAGAGGTATAGAAGCTGCAGGCTCAAACCCGAACGGATCTATGACAGGATTTATGGGTGTTGGCATGGGTATGCAGGCAGGCGGCGGCTTTATGCAGGCGGCGTCAGCCTCTAATCAGCAGCAAATGGCATATCAACAGCAAATGCAACAGCAGCAGTATGGACAGTACGGCCAGCCTCAGCAGTACGGCCAGCCTCAGCAGTACGGTCAGCCGCAACAGTACGGCCAGCCTCAGCAGTACGGTCAGCCTCAGCAGTACGGTCAGCCGCAACAGTACGGCCAGCCTCAGCAATACGGCCAGCCTCAGCAATACGGTCAGCCTCAGCAATACGGCCAGCCGCAGCAGTTTGGTCAGCAGGCACAGCAGAAGCCCCAGCAGGCTACAGCATTTGCAGGTGCGGCACCTGCATCTAATGACGAGTGGACTTGCTCATGCGGAGCAAAGAACACAACTAAGTTCTGTTCTTCATGCGGTAAGAAGAAGCCTGAGCCGCAACCGGCAGCACCGGCTTCAAACTCATGGGTATGTTCATGCGGTGCAACAAATACGGGAAAATTCTGCCCGAATTGCGGTAAGCAAAAGCCTGAAGCAGCACCGGCAAAGCCAAAATATAAGTGTAACAAGTGCGGCTACGAGCCAAACCCGAATCTTCCGACCCCGAAGTTCTGCCCGAACTGCGGCGATATATTTGACAATAACGATATAGTTTGATTTTTTGATATATGTATATGACTTTAATTGATTTACACTTAGGGCTGATTTTGAATGCCTGAATTAAAAGAGTAAATCATGCAGTCGATTTGAAATTTTGCGTTATACTGTTTTCCGCTTGACGGAAAATCAACGTTAAGCGGAAACGGTATACCGCTTTTGGTGTAAGTGTACACCGTGAAATGCCAAGCGGTATATCCGTGCGGTTTTAGGAGGTCATGATACGATGAGTGTAGTTTCATACAAATGCCCGAATTGCGGAGGCGGTTTGTCATTTAATCCTGCAACGCAGGCGTTTGACTGTGAATTCTGTTTGAGCAGATTCACTCAGCAGGAGCTTGACGACTATTACAAGGGTTGGGAAGAATCCTTGAATGATGAAAAGAATGTGGATCCTGAACCTGTCAGTCAATCGCAGGAGGGCGAATTTGACGAACACGCCGTTTACTATACCTGCCCAAGCTGTGGCGCAGAGATTATTACAACCGATACAACGGCGGCTACAGAGTGCTATTATTGCCAGAATCCTATTGTTTTGAGCGGTCGCCTTTCGGGAGAATTTAAGCCTGATAAGGTAATTCCGTTTGTAATAAGTAAAGATGAAGCTGTTAAAAAATTCGGTGAAATGTGCGCTAAAAAGAAATTTTTGCCGAAGGGCTTTTTCTCCAAAAAACACTTTGAGAAAATCTCAGGTGTGTATTTCCCGTACTATCTTGTCGATTCTCATATTGACGGCTGTGCAAATGCAACCGGAAATATTGTAAGAACATGGCGCAGTGGAAATATCAGATATACGGAAACCAAAAAATATCAGGTGGTACGTCAGGGTGATATAAAATTCAGAGGAATACCATCACCTGCGCTGAAAAAAGAGGATCAGCTCATGCTTGAATATGTTCATCCTTTTGATGAAACAAAGCTTGTGGATTTTTCGATGCCGTATCTCTCCGGATTTAAGGCAGAAAAAAGAGATGTGAGCCCCGATGACCTGAAGGATGTTGTTAAAAAGAAGATAGATGATTATTCAAGGCTTGTGTATACTGATGCGATGACCGGATATTCTTCGGTAAATATTACAAGGCTGGATATAACAAAGATAAGCGAGCAATGGAATTATACTTTGTTACCGGTTTGGATGCTTACGTATAAGTTTGAAAATAAAATCTGGGTTTATGCAATGAACGGGCAGAGCGGTAAGGTTTACGGTGATTTGCCTGTTGATAAGAAAAAGCTTATGATTTGGACGGGAATCGTCGGACTTATTGCGTTTGCTATATCTTTTCTGATTGGTGGTATGCTGGGATGAGTGCTTCAAAAAGATTTATGGCAGTAATTGCGGCAATTCTGATGATCGCATCCGTCTTTTGCGTATACCTGCCCGTTTCTGCACATGAGGATTTAATATATGATAAAGATGTGGGAAAAGGCAGCAAGAGAGTTTTCGATTTTGCCGCTTTGCTAAACGATGATGACGAAAATAATCTGCAGGAAAGCATTGATAAGGCTAAGAAGAAAACAAGCTTGGACATTGTAGTTGTTACTATCGGTGATGCACACGGCAAGACATCTATGGACTATGCCGATGATTTTTATGATTATAACGGCTTTGGCACAGGTAATGAAAATGACGGTATTCTGTTGCTTATTGACATGGATAACAGAAACATATGGATAAGTACAACCGGCAAGGCAATAAATAAATTTACCGATGCCAAGATTGACAGTATACTCGATGATGTACAGCCGCTTGTAAAAGACGGAGATTATTACGATGCTGCGGAAACCTTTGTAAAAAGAGTAAAAAAGATGGGCGGCGGCTTTGCATTTGAGTTCAGCGTGCTTAAAACGATTATAGGAATGTTGATAGCTTTGGCTACAGGTGGAATATACCGTGCAAGAGTAAAGCATCAGTACAAATATAACGGCGTTGCCGAAACCTATAATTATAGAGATAAGGCTCAGCTAAACCTTACAAATAAGAGCGACGTACTTGTTGATACTGTTGTGGTTACGGAAAGAATAGAGTCTTCAAGCAGCTCCGGCGGCGGTGGAAGCTCAACGCATACTTCCAGCAGCGGTTCTTCACACGGTGGCGGCGGAAGAAGCTTCTGATATTGAAAATGTGCATACACAAAAAGATTATGTGCGATTGAATTAAAATGTCATTGGCTTTACATTGGTATTTTAAAATGTGAATACTAATTTCTGATAGAAAGTAGACTTGGAATTGCAAGGATAATAATTGCAAGACAGGGCGCAGGCGGACAGCGTCCGCCTGTACGTTTATCAGGCGACCTGCAAGGGCGACAATTACAGTATTGAAGAAATTAAACCGAAAAGGTTGTTTTCTTTTTGTTAGGCATTAGTATAATCTGATACATAAAGAAAAATTGTCTAAAGACAAAATGCTTTTAGACAATTTTTTTGATAAAAATGGGTCGGCTTATGCCGACCTCAAAAACTTTTTAGATGTCAATACTTGTATATATAGCTTATAGCTGTTGAAACTATCTGTTTATCAAGCAGGTTACAGCTTCTTACGTAATACTCTATAGTCGATGGCGTTTTACCGCAGTTTAATGCATAGCTGTCTATGGTTGAACCTGCAGTTTTACCGCAAGTAAGAGAATAACGGTCTATTGTTACTCCGGGAGTTTTTCCGCAGCCCAAGCCCCAGCCTTCAATAGTCGATGTAGTCTTAAAATTATACCAAATAAATCGCAATAAATCAACAAAATTTTTCTGATTTTAACAATTTTTTTATAATCTTTTTATGATTTTACTGCCTGCAGGACAGACTAAAGCTATAAGATTTTATTATAGAAAATTTAGATTGGAGAAACTTTTTATATGATGATTCTTTGCGGCAATGAATAAAAACTGCGTTCAGCAGGTTTTGATTTTGACAAAAAACTTTGTTGAAAACCGAATTTATAATTTTTGCATTTTTTCCTTGACTATTCTTTCTCTATGTTGTATAATAATAACGTTGTGACGAATACCGTAGATCATGGTACAGTTACACAACAATTCAATCTTTGCTAGTATGGCTCAGTTGGTAGAGCAGCGCATTCGTAATGCGCAGGTCGTCGGTTCGAGTCCGACTACTAGCTCCAACCTGTTTATCGGCTAAAGCTGATAAACAGGTTTCTTTTTGTAAAGAATTATATATACAAAAAAGTAAATCGAGATGACAGATTACGATAGAATTTGCATGATAGTTAATGTATTATGGTATACTGAGAATGGGTGAGAATATATACAGACTTTGCCTGCTATGTAGTTTCAACTAATCCGCAATTAGAAAAATAGTTAATAAATCAATGAATATCTGTTGTAAAATTCTTTTGTTTACGATATAATAAAGGGTAACAGAATTGTAGATTGCTATTTAAAACAGGTTTTTACCAATAATTGTAAATAAATTATAGAGTGATTTTATAGATACAGAGAGGACAGTGCTAAATATGAAGTATACCATACTGCAAATCTCCAAGAGCTTTATATGCCTGACGCCGGTGTCGGTAGATAAAGCTAAATCGGGATACAACACGAGAAGCCGGGGAGGAGTTTTTAGCGGCTTGTTTGGCGGAGGCAGCAATAATAAAGCAACCTTTGGGGGAACAAAGCTGTACAGCCTGCCCGATAACCTTTACGGCAATGCTATGGAAAAGCCGAAGGAGCTTGTTGAATTCCTGATTGATTGCGCACAGCAGGCGGGTATTGAGCTTAAGGAGGTTATATTCTGTCCGGAGGGCGATGAGCTTATAACCAAGGAATATCAGCATATGGTTGCAAAGAAAAAGTATTTGAACTCTTTTGCGGTACTGGAAACCGAGCCGATGGTTGACGAAAGCGTTGAAAACTATTCGGTAATAAGCTGTGAATACGGCGAGGAGTACGGTAAATCCAATCAAAGCGATATGCTGAACGCCGTACTGTATGCTATGAAAAACAGCACCATGAACAGCTTTAAGGATGCACTTGCCGAAAAGGAAATAAAGCTTGTAAGGATTACACCGCCTACGATAGCCCTTATAAATGCGGCTAAATATGACATAAACAGCGTTGAAAAGACGATTGCGCTTTTGAGCGTTGACTACATAGGCGTAAGACTTGTTATAGTAAACCACGGCGCACCGATTTATTCGCAGTATTTTACTTCGCCCATTATAGAAATTGCAGAGATTTTCGGAAGAGATCAGGGTATGGGTATAGCCGAATCTATCAACATGATAAAAAATGTTGGTATGGGTGCGGCTGATAAATGCTTTCCGCAAACGGCAAGCAAAATAAAAGATCAGCTTGAAACATTTGTTTCTGAAATAGTGCGTAACCTTAGAATGGTGCTCATGAGCCAAAGGTTGCAGCTTGACCATATGTATGTGAGCGATTCTCTTGAAAGCATGAGCGGGCTTGAGGCATATATCTCTGAATATGTAGCCAACAGCGGAATAAGCGAGCATGTTTCAAGCATAAAAGATGTGCTTACACCGGAAAATGTGCCGAATCTTGACGATACGGCTCAGGAAATCGGCTATGACAGCGCAAGCTATTATCTTTTTAACAATATGATGATTTACTGCAACGGT
>CADBRB010000072.1 GCA_902796955.1 uncultured Ruminococcus sp. | reverse complement strand
TGGTCTTTCTGATGGATGGCAAAACATAAAAGAAATCTTTAGTCAAAGAATACACCCCGAAGAACAAGCCCGCCTTGCAGATATGGACAAAAAGCTTGGCGAGAAGTTTGCTATAAATACCAAAGATACTACTACTGTTTACATGGTAAGTGGCTTTGCTGAGCTTGGTGATAAGGATAGGACAGATGTTTTTAAATTTTTGTTAAACGATTTTACACAGTGCGAAATTCCCAAAGAGTCGCCTGAGGTGCTTGTTGGTAACTGGGCTGTTCAAATCGGAAACAAATTTTTTACGGAATCGGGATATTATGATTATATTGACGATGAGTATGTATACTTCAAGGTATTTACAAATGATAGCCCCGATAGATTTGAGTTGTACAGAGTTAATGAAATGCTTATTTAGATATAGGTAATAAGCTATTTAAATGTGTCAAATCTCAAAAGACTTAAGATTAAGTTGACATATTTATCTTTCAAAACAAAATCGGTGCTGTTCTAAACACGAACAGCACCGATTGCCTTTATATTTCTGTATTTATTCTGTTTTTATCTGCGTCAATCGTCTGATTCCGTTTTTTTTGAAGGCTTGAAAATCACGATTATAAGCACAACAAGAAGTATGACTATGAGTGCAAGTCCGCCGTAAAGCGCAATCGACGACCAGTTTATTCCGCTGCTCTCATGCACCAGAACAACGCAGGATATCGGCGCAACGGTAATTTTACCGTCCGAAATGCTTTGGAGCACCTCGGTGCCTGCCTTTTCACCGTTGACATATACGTTCCAGTTGTCATTTGCAGGGAGCTTAAGCTCTACGCTATCTCTGCTTGCATTGAATGCAGTAAATATCATGTCGGCCTTTTCGCCGTTTGGTGAGCCTTTAATTGTATAGGCAACCACATTTGCGGGAGTATCCGTCTTAAACGAAAGATTATCGTTTATATCCTTTGTCGATGTCATTCTGAGTGCAGGGTGAGCTTTTCTAAAGGCGATAAGACCCTTATAGTAATTGTATACGTCAATGTTTTTGGTAAGAGTGTCCCATTTAAGGCTGTTAGTTGAATCCGGCGACTTATAGCTGTTTTCGTCAAAGCCCTCGCCGGAAGCCTTCGGCTTGGAGCGTAAGAACTCCTCGCCTGCCTGGAAGAACGGTATGCCCTGTGATGTAAGCACTATGGAAGCTGAAAGCTTGTTCATCTTTATTCTTGTTGCCTCGTCATCGTCGGCGTTGGAGATTGCAAGCTTATCCCACAAGGTTAAATTATCGTGGGCGGATGCATAGTTTATGGTCTGTGACGGACTTGAAGCCCATGCGGTATCCGAATAGTTTACATGAGTGTAGTCTATCTGGTCGTGATAGGTTGAAGCAACTATACCGAATTTGATAGATTCCTCACGGTTGTTTTTGCCGCTTACAAAGCCCTTGTCGGAGCTGTTGAAAACGTTGCCCTTTATACCGTCGCGGATATCATCGCTGAACGCCGCAATCTCGTTGAGATTATAGGTGTTAGCCTTTACCGCTCTAAGGCTTTCCGCCAGAGGCGATGTGCCTGAGGTCCAGCCCTCGCCGTATATCAGTATAGACGGGTCAACCTTGTTAAGAGCCTCTCTTACGGCATTCATTGTTCTTATATCGTGTATGCCCATAAGGTCAAAGCGGAAGCCGTCTATGTGGTATTCGGTAGCCCAATAGACTACGGAGTCCACTATAAATTTACGCATCATGGCTCTTTCGGAGGCGGTTTCGTTGCCGCAGCCCGAAGCGTTTGAGAAGGAATCGCCGTTCTTTCTGTAATAGTAATCGGGTACTGTCTTGTTAAAGTTTGAGTCCTCGGTTGCCGATGTGTGATTGTAAACTACATCCATTACAACTCTCAAACCGTTGCTGTGCAGGCTTTGTACCATTTGCTTAAATTCGTTTATTCTTACTGCGCCGTTTGCTGGGTCTGTTGAATAAGAGCCTTCGGGTACATTGTAGTTCTGCGGATCATATCCCCAGTTAAAGCTGTTCTTTTCGGGAGTGCTTTCGTCTACAGATGCAAAATCAAATACGGGCAAAAGATGAACGTGCGTTACGCCCAAATCCTTTATATGGTCTATGCCTGTGGCTATACCGTCGGCATTTTTTGTACCTGTCTGTGTAAAAGCAAGGTATTTGCCTTTATATTCGTCCTTGATACCGGAGCTTTCGTCCGTGGATAAATCCCTTACATGAAGCTCATATATTACCGAATCGGTAAAGCTTACAAGCTCTGGGCTTTTATCGTCATTCCAGTTTTTCGGGTCGGTTGCGTCAAGGTCTACTACCATACCTCGATTGCCGTTTACACCTGCGGCTTTTGCGTAAATGTCAACGGTTTCCTTTGTGCTTCCCGCTACGGTTACGGAGTATGTGTAGTATGTGCCGTTCAAATCACCTGTTTTGGTGTAGGACCATACGCCGCTTTCTTTCTTTTCCATGTCTTCGGCAGAGATAAGATTATCACCGCTGCCCTCGCTGTACAGATTAAGCTGAACCTTTTCCGCCGTAGGAGCCCAAACCTTGAACGTTGTGCTGTCCTTTGAATATACTGCGCCTAAATCTTCGCCGTCATAGGTAAAGGCACTTTCAAACTCTGATGTGGAGAATACACTGCTGAGTGAAACGGGTGTAGCACTGAAGCCCTCTCTCTCAAGAGTATATGATTTTCCGAAATCGACGCTTTCATCAATATACACAGTGCCTTCTTTGGGTGAAGTGCCGCCGTTTAGTTCAACCTTTTTTATCTTATATGATTTTCCGTCGGAGTCAGTTACCTTATAGCTTGCGGCAGAATCCGTATCAGGGTCTATTTTTTCGGTAACACAAAAGTATATCGTCTTAGTATCTGTAAAATAAGCGGATAAAAACTTGGGTGACAAATCAACGTCTTCACGACTGTAGTAAATATTCTCGTCATTTTCAACCAAATAGATATCCAGTACGCCGTTTTTAGCCTGCGTCATATCTATATATCTGTCTGCGTCTATATCCTTTTCCGCCCATTCGTTGAGCCTGATTATTATACCGGCCTTTTCGGCACTTTCGGCTACGCCTATAGTCGCAACAGCACCAAACTCATCTTCAGATGTAAACTCATATGCGGCTCCGTCCTTGTCCGCCTCCCATAGCCAGATATTCCAGCCGGCTTTGTACTCGTCGGCGTTGTATCTGTGGTAGTGAACGTTGAGCTTGGTTTCATTTTCATTAACTCTTATTTCGCTTCTTTGGGCAAGTGCGGCTTTGTAATCGTACTTTTCGGCTCCTTCAGGAATATCTGTAAGAATTTCTGCCTTGCCGCTGTTAAGCCAAACCTCGGTTACATCGCCTGCTACGGTGATGAATCTATCGTCTTCTATATCCTTTGATTCCCAATCGTTGAGCCTTACTATTATACCCACCTTTGATACATCGTCAGTAAAGCTGAACAAAGCAACCTTACCGAAGCTGTCGTCATCGGTAAACTGTATGGCTTTGCCGTCCTTGCCGTCAGGCCACATCCATAAGTTCCAGCCGTTGTAGTCCTTATCCGGTCTATTGTAGTGAACAATAACCGTCTTTGAATCAGTATCGGCTTGTACGGCGGGTAATGCCATGCAAAGCACCATTATCACACATATTGTTACCGACAGTATCTTTTTAATCATACAAACACCCTCCTAAGCATATAAAATCGACTTTGCAAATACCTGATTGCTGTTCAAAAAATAATGCAAATCATAGTAATTTAAGTATATCATGTAGTATATAAAAAATCAAGCAAACTTGATTTATACACACCAAAAATTGGTGAATTGTATCCTGTATTACGCAAAACATAAGCTCCCCTATCCGCAAAAGATAATACGGATAGAGAAGCTGTCAGTTTTAAATGCTAAATCGAATTATTCTGTTCTGAGTGCCTCAACCGGGTCTTTTCTTGCGGCAACTCTTGATGGCATTATACCGGCAAATATGGTAAGCACTACGCTTATAAGAATAAGAGATACGGCTCCCTCCCAGGGCAGGTGCGCCACGTTTGCTATTCCGGAAATGTGCTTGATAATGAGATTTATCGGTAGAATCAGTATCTCCGTAACTAAAATACCCAAACAGCCAGCAACAAGCCCCTCAATGAGCGTTTCGGAACGGAACACTCTTGAAATATCTCTCTTTGATGCGCCGATACTGCGAAGTATTCCTAACTCCTTGGTTCGTTCAAGTACCGATATATAGGTGATAATTCCTATCATAATAGATGAAACAATCAGAGAAATTGCCACAAACGCAATAAGCACGTAGGTTATTGTATTTATTATATTGCTGATAGACGAAATCATAATTCCGATGTAATCGGTATAGTTTATAACGTCGTCATCACGGTCACGCTTGCGCATTTCCTCATTGTAATCTTCAATAATGGATATTATCTTTTCCTTTGATTCAAAATCCTTTGGATATATATTTATGGTAGTAGGCTTGTCAAAATCAACAGCTCCGAACGACGAAAGGTTAGAATCATATGTCGCCTTTTCGCCTTCATCTTCTGCCTGCATAGAGGATATAAGCTCCTGCTGCTCTTCCGGCGTAAGTGATGCAAAATATTCCTGCTGCTCCGGTGAAAGAGTGCTTAAATAGAAGTCGAGATTTGGTATATCGCTTCCTGCATCGCTTTCCGCAGCAGGATTTTGCGATGCCATTTGCGCCATGTACGCCTGCATCTCTTCGTCTGTCATATTGCTTAAGTCGGGTTGTACGTCAGATGAGGTGAATAAGGGTTCTATAGCGTCTGAAGGTGTTGCCGGCATGATGACCTCATCATCTGTTTCAAATTTTTTACCCGTCAATACGTTTATTTCGGGGTTTTCCTTTTGCTGTTTAACGATTTCACTTTCGTTTACGGTATCTATCATTTTTTCTGTCAGCTCAAAGGTATAGCCTATAGCCGCGGTTGAATTTTGCTGTGCGACAGAATCCTCGCCGGGCTTGATGATACCTACTATTTTTATTTCAATGCCGTCTTCGATAAGCTTTTTGACATAGGCTTCATCATCACGCATATCTTTCCAAGTGCCGTCGGACTGCTTTTCATAATACAGACTGCTCGGCACTGCCTTAAACGTCATACCTAAAAAGTAATCAAAGTCATAAGATGTCTGCTCGCTTTTGTGGCCCTTGCCGGCAAGTATATCCTGCATGATATTGCCGATTTCGTTTTGATCTTTTACTCCGAGCGTATACAAAGCCATGTCGCTGATTTCATTATAATCGTTTACCATCAGCACGACCTCGTTGTATTTTTCCGGCCATTTGCCGTCCAAAAGCTGATACTGTGAATGGAGCAAATCCTCATTATTCAAAAGCTGTTTCCATACGTCGGCGGTCTCGGCATTCATAGAGGTATTCATAGACATAAAGCTGGTTATAAAGCCGGAGCCGGTGGCCTGATCAAAAACAGTGCTGGGATTAACCTTTACTATACCCTTGTCGGTTTCCGCTCTGTAGATGTTTAAATCAATATTATATCCGTATTGTATATCTGTGGCAAGGGGCTTTATACCGTTTTTGTCATCTTCAATATAGTCCTTGAATTTGGACATATTATTGTATTGCATTTCGGTTGTCATACTGTTTAAAAGCTCACCCATAATATTGCTGGAGTGAATCTTCGTTTTATCGTAATCGTCCTCGTCACGTTCCCTTATACCTGTCAGCATGGAAATCATACCGCCCATATCAACGGATTTTTCCTCAATGGCAAGCGGATATGATGAAAGAGTTTCCTCCTCAACACGGGAGATATAAGCCTGAAAACCTGATGACAAAGCCATTATAAGTGCAATACCTATAATACCTATGCTTCCGGCAAACGCCGTCATAAATGTACGGCCCTTTTTGGTAAGAAGATTGTTAAAGCTGAGCGAAAGTGCCGTAAAGAACGACATACTCGGCTTTTTTACACGTTTTTTCTTCTTTTTCTTTTTCTTTTTGCCGTCGTCCTCCTGCACCTCAGGTACATAAGGATTGCTGTCGGATATTATACGTCCGTCAAGCAGTTTAACAATTCTGGTGGAATACTTTTGTGCAAGTTCAGGATTATGTGTTACCATTATAACGAGCTTATCGTGTGCAACCTCTTTTAAAAGCTCCATTATCTGTACGCTTGTAGTGCTGTCGAGCGCACCGGTCGGCTCGTCGGCAAGCAGTATGTCGGGATTGTTGATAAGGGCTCTGGCAATGGCAACTCTCTGCATCTGGCCGCCGGACATCTGATTCGGCTTTTTATGGAGCTGGTCGCCCAGACCAACCTTGTTGAGTACCTCAACAGCTCTCTTCCTGCGTTCGGATTTTGATACGCCGGTAAGAGTCAGAGCAAGCTCTACGTTTGAGAGTACCGTTTGGTGCGGAATAAGGTTGTAGCTTTGAAAAACAAAGCCGATGGAATGGTTTCTGTAAGTATCCCAATCCCTGTCCTTATATTTTTTGGTTGAGATGTCGTTTATAATCAAATCTCCGGTAGAGTATTGGTCAAGCCCTCCGATTATATTGAGTAAAGTAGTTTTACCGCAGCCGGATGGACCCAGAACCGCAACAAATTCATTTTTACGGAAATCTATGGTTATATCCTTCAGTGCTTCAATAAACGATTCGCCAACCTCATACGCCTTATAGATGTGTTTTAAAGAAAGCATAATCTCACCCTTTATTAAGCTCTTATAGAATTAACAAACATTATGGTTTTGTTGAGCTTAGTATGATTTTTCGATGCAAAGCGCATCTTAAATTGTAATTATAACGTATAAATTTTACAGTACAATAAATTTTTGTATAAATTTATTAAAAATTTACAATTTTAGTCAAGATTCACAGCTTGTAAAAAAAACAGTGAAACATCAGTTATTATCGGATAAATCTCCGTTTTTATTTTCGCAAATCTTCTTCAAAAGCTCGTATATTTTATCAGCCGAATGGTCGTGTGATATCTTGATGGCGGAATTTTTCATTTCTTCAAGCTTTTCGGAGGATTCGAGCAATGATAAAAAAACGTTGCCGGCATCGTTTGTTTTATCTATTTTAACTGCCGAGCCTGTTTTGAGCAGATAGTCGGTGTTGTCTTCCTCCTGACCGGGATAAGCCTTGAAAACGACCATAGGCAGTCCGCTTGCAAGCGATTCGGTTACGGTAAGTCCGCCCGGCTTGGTTATTATCATATCCGCCATCTGCATATACTTTTCAACCTCTGTGGTAAATTTAAGCAATAAAACCTTTCTTGGGTTTTCCTGTTCCGCCAGGTATTTTTCAAACTTTTCGTAAAGCTTTTCGTTATTGCCGGTTATTATTATAACCTGAAAGTCCTTGTCAAGCTTTGCAATGTTTTCATATATTTTTAATACCTTTGTTACTCCGAAGCTGCCCGCCATAAACAGAGCTGTCGTCTTATCCGGGTCAAAGCCTATTTTTTCCATTTCGGCATTTCTGTCAATATGCTCATAGAATTTATTTTCTATAGGTATGCCCAGATTGACGATATTCTCCTGCGGTATGCCGTAATCGCTCACGCTTTTAATCATATCTTCGCTTGATACTACATATCTGTCAACAGCGTCGTTTATATATGCTCTGTGCGGTGCATAATCCGTCATTATTGCGACTATCGGGACATTCAGCCTGCCGATTTCCTTTGCATATGCCGCCATATTTGTTGCAAACGGATGAACGGAAAGCACTGCGTCCGGTTTGTTTTCTTCTATAAGAGATATGAGTCTTTTACTGTAAAACCTGGTGACGGAATCCACTATTCCGCTTATGGGAGATTTTTTATCCGAGAGCCTGTATGCTATGCCGTAAAGCCTTGGTGCCTTTTTTACAAAGAAGTAGTATCCGCCCACAACAACATTATTTAAAAAATGGCTGACATATTCAAGCGCATTTTCAATAATGATTTCAGCGTTGGGTTCATGGCTTAGTATGGTCTTTTTAAACGCCTGTGCGGTATGATTGTGCCCGCCGCCTGTATCGGCCGATAAGATAAGTATTTTCATATGATGCTTGCTCCTGTCATTATATTTATGCGGTTGTGCTTGTAAAAATAGGATTAACTTTTGAAGCGGCCAGAAAAATCTGACCGCTTAATAATATTATATTATTCTTCGATAAGGTCGCGTCTTAGCAATCTAAGTGCCGCCAAAGCTACAAAAATTATTGCAGCCAAAACGGTCAAAACAGCTCGTGACGTATCAAACTCTGCATTTAAGGTGGAGAACATATACGGCGAATAGTAGTGATACGGGCCGAGTATTTTCAGGAAAGAGAGAGAATCGGTATAATATCCGAGTGTTCCCATAAAAAACGTAAACAAAAATACACCCATTGCAGTGGAAGCGCACCTTGTGATATCCTTCATGAATGTGGAGATTAAAATACCCACAGCCATATAGAGCAGTTCTATAATAAGCATTGCAATAAATGAGTGCATTATTATTGTCAAAAGCTCGTGAACATGATTTGACAGTCCTATCCACATTGAAAGGCAAAAAAGCCCCGCATTAAATAATATAAGCACAACTGCGCAGACTATGTAATGAGTTATAACTATGCATACTCTGCTCAAGCCTTGCGAATATGCAAAAACCAATGTTCCGTCGTCTTCGCTCGTTTTAATTGATGATATACCGAGATAACAGGCATATACGGAGCCGACTATCATCAATGCCTGAAGACAAAGACCCAAATCAACTCTGTAATCGCCAAAGCTCGGCAGAGCGTCTATTTTAAAATTCTGGGAAAGCTCGTCAGGCAGGGCTGTGAGCATTTCGCCTACAAAATCCGGCATTCCGCTTTTTATTATAAGCGACGTAAGCAAAACCATAAACGCAAGTGCGCACGATGCAGAAAGGAACCATATGGCAAGCCCCTTTACACGTCCTCTTAAATTATATTCAAACAAATGCGGAGAAAAAACACTGTTCATTTATATTTACTCCTTTTATAAGCTTACTTAAATACCTGCATCACATCGGTTGCTCAAGTATTATGTCATCCTCCAGATGCTCGTTGTAATAATCCAAAATAACGTCTTCAAGCTCCGGCAGAGAAATCTGTAAGTCTTCTATTTTGTAGCTTGTAAGGGCGCGAATCAGGTCGTTAATGTCATTTTTATAAGTAAAAGATATGTAGCCCTTTTTCTCGGTTACATCATTAATCTTAAACAGAGTAAGCAGAGCGGAGATATCATCTTCCGTCTTTATGCTTATGTGCCTTGTTACGCTCTTTAAAAGCATATCGCTCTCGTTTACATCAAGCAGACTGCCGTGGTGTATTGTAGCTATGCGTGAGCATATCTCCTCCGCTTCCGCCGCACTGTCGTGAGTCATAAGAATGGTAACGCCCTCATTATGGAGCTTTATGAGAAGCTCTTTGAGCTGATGTTTTGCTTTTCTGTCTAAGCCAAAGAACGGGCAGTCAAGCAAAATAAGCTCCGGAGAATGCAGCATAGCTATTATTATGCCGAGCTTTTTCTTTTCCGAGGCAGCGGTTTTATATATCCTTTGCCGTGTATTCAGGCTCAGAGTAGTACAAAGCTCTTTAATTTTAGGCGTATTTTTTACGCCTCTTATTTTGGCGCACATCCGCAGAATATCGCCTACACGCATACTGCGTCTGAAATCCGGCTCTTTCGGGCAATAGCCGATTTTTTTCTTCATTGCCGATGTAAGCCGTGTACACGGGGTATCCCAAATTTCAGCGGTACCTCCGGTTGGGCGCAAAAAGTTCATCAATATGTCAAGCACGACCGACTTGCCGCTGTCACGGCCTCCCACCAAAGCGAAAAAATCGCCCTTCTCGATTTGCAGTGTTGTGGGACTGAGCAATAAATTGCCGTCTATGCTCTTTGAAACCGAATTAAGATTAATTACAGACACGGTAAAAAGCCCTACGGTACAATGCACCCAAGCAAAATATCTTGAGCGGCGCACCGTTCCTTTCTGGTATTTTTAATTGAGCAGTAATCAAAATCATATATTCAACGGCTTGTGGTAATTAATCACAACAAGCAAATAAACAACAGTACAGCTGTATTATACGATTTGATATGCGGCTCGGCACAGGAGTGGATATGTACGCAGTTATAACTGTATACACGCTATTTTAAAAGCATTGTAAACATATATACTCAAATTATAACTCTTTAAGCGCAGAATTTCAATAGTAAAGATTATTTTAAATCTGTGTTTTTATAAAAACAAATAAAAATACCTCCTTAAAAACTCAACATCTTGTGACACATAAAACAATATACCAAAAAGTGAAAAGATTAAACCACTATATTTGGTTACTTTTTTGAAATGATTAACAATCTTGTAACTTTACTTTGAAAACTCGATGATGTAAAATAATAGTGGTTAGGTAGCACATATTAGTTTTATGTGTACTGAATTTATTTTTAAATTTATTTTGCATTTTGCGAGGAGATCTGAGAGGAGGTCTATTTCTCGTGGAAACAGAAAACAATGTAAATAACATGGAAACAAAAAGCGAAGGCTTAAAAAATGATACTATAAATTCGGAGGCTGAATACGAAAATATCGAGTCTGACGCTTTTACTCCCACGAAAACACGGAATACCGAAACGGAAGCCGAGGACGAGCCGATAGAGAATATTGCAACCGAAACGGCTCAGCAGGCTGAAGAAGCCGGGGAAAGCAATAAATCCGATGAAGTCGAAGAGGATGACGGGATAACGGCAGACGAAGAGTCTGAAGAAGAATCAGAGGAGAAAGCTCCGCAGGATAATGGCACGGAAGCAGAGGAATCCGATGATAGTGAACAGACAAACCGGGAAATCGACGAAGCTCCGAGTGCCGAGGACGGCAAAGACGAGGTTGAAGAGAAAGATAATGATACAGGCGATGATTGGCTGAAAACCGATTCACTCAAAGCTATGGTTTCATCAATGGAGCTGATGTCATCGGATGATGAGCAGTCCGATGATGCAGATGGGGATGAGGATATTCGGGAAGAGGATTTGCCGCAACAGGAGGAAGAATCGGTAGAAGACACTGATGCGGCGGAAGAAATTGAAGATATGGAGCCTGAAATCGAATCATCAGCAGCGGCTTCCGATTATTTTGAGGAAGAAGAAATCGAGAATGACGCTGAAGAATCTGATGAATATGCAGATGAAGAAACTGATACTGAAGCAGAGGCGGAGGATGAAGCCGCCCCTGAATTTGAGGAGATTTTCTCAAATAGAGCGCAGGCTCAGGCCGCTATGTCAAAAGAAGAACTCTATGAAAAAGCGACGAGGAACATGGCAAAAATGGAAACGGAACAGAATGCAAAAACAGGTACAGTAAGTCTGTTTAAAATTTCTGTAGCGGCGGTTGTCGCAGTATTATTGCTGGTTGCGGGGGTACTTATATACAGTGCGTTAAACAGCAAGACCCCGCCGACAGACGGTGGCGATATTACATCTGATGTAGAAATAAACCCGGATGAAATTGAGGATATAAAGTTTACCTCAAATATTCGTGTGGCAGGCGTAAGCCTTGAAAACAGAACGTATGAAACCGCAAAGAAAATCATGCAGAAGAGAGAAAAAGAGATAGTAGAAAAATTTGTTATAAACATTCCCTACAAGGACAATGTGTATACCTATACTCAGGACGATTTCTCTTATTTTTACGACACGGACGATGTTCTTTTAAAGGCACTCGAATACAGTCAGCTTGTCAAAAAGGAAGGAAAGCTGGTTGAATCCGATGAATACCCCGATATCAACAATACCTCTTCCGGCGAAAAGTACGTTGATTTTGAGGTTTCGTATCAAATAGACGACAAATCTATTGACGATGTTGTAACAAGTATTGCAGATAAGATAGAGATAGAGATGGTTGAGCCTCATGTAAGTGAGTTTAATCCGTGTACTAACAACAGGTTTGTAATAGCAAACGGTAAAAACGGACTCAGCGTAGATAAGGACGACCTAAGAAATCAAATTGCCGAAGCTGTCAAGAGCGGAACAACTACCGATATAAAGCTTATTACCTCTGTTGTTAAGCCTACAAAGAAAAAATCGGATATTTCCAAAAATACCGTACTCATAGGCTCGTATTCCACCACATCGTACAATAATGCGGACGGCAACGAGAATATGAGATTGGCTCTTTCAAAGATAAACGGGCATTCTCTTGAAAACGGCGAGGTGCTGTCGTTTAATGAATGTACGGGGGATTCTAACCTGCCTGAGGGCGGATGGCGCCCCGCTACCGTTATAAACAACGGCAAGCTTGAAACAGGCTATGGCGGAGGTATCTGTCAGGCGGCGTCAACACTGTATAATGCCGCTTTAAAGGCTGTGATAACCATAGAGGAAAGGCACAATCACTTATGGCCGTCTTCGTATGTTCCAACAGGACTTGATGCAACTATTGACTATCCTTATCTTGACCTGAAGCTTAAAAACGAAACGGGCTATACTATATATTTTGAGTGCTTTATGGACTATAACGTACTCTATGTTAATATATACGGTCATAAAGATCCGAGCTTTGACAGCGTGGAGCTTTCCGCATGGCAGACTTCAACAATAGACCAGCCAGATAACATCTATAATATAGATTACTCTAAGCCCGATAATTACTATAATGTGGAAAGATACGGCAATGCAGGCAGAAGAACCGCCGCTATGAGAACTCTTTATAAAAACGGTAAGGTTGTAAGAGAAGACGAATTGCCTAATTCATATTACGATGCGGTTGCAACAAAGATAACCGTAGGACCGGGATATGATTCAAACGGAAACTGGAAGGGCGGAACAACTTCAACTCCGGCTAACACAAGCTCTACTGCACCAAGCAGCTCAAGAACAACGAGCAGCTCCGGTGGCGGCAGAAGCTCAAGTCAGGCAAGCAGCAGTACAAGACCGCCTGTAAGCAGCACAACTCCTCCGCCGAGCAGTACCGCACCGGTAAGCTCCGAGGTGCCGCCGTCAAGCACTGAGCCGGTATCAAGTGACGAGCCGGTATCAAGCGATGAGCCGATAGAATCCGATGAAGGCGGAGAGGCTAACGCAAGCCATGAGCAGGCTTATGAATAAAATTTAATATGGTTATAAAAGTGCATATATTATGAAAGTAATGTATGCACTTGTTTTAACAGATAAATTTTAAGGTATAGTTTTAAAATTGTTCATGTATTTTCCTAAAAAAGCTTTTATAATGGTAGTAGCTTAATAATAGTTTTATTTTACACATAAATATTGGATGATTATACAAAAGCATTGCTTTTATTAAGAAAGGAAGATTAGAATGAGCGCATGTAAAATACTCGTTGTAGACGACGATACAAATATCTGCGAATTGCTTAGGTTATATATTGAAAAGGAAGGCTATGAGGTAGTTATTGCAAACGATGGAGAAGAGGCACTTGCAAAGTTCCGCTCGGAAAGCCCGGATTTTGTAATGCTCGACATTATGCTCCCCAAGCTTGACGGCTGGCAGGTCTGCCGTGAAATAAGAAAGATATCTCAATGCCCGATAATTATGCTTACTGCGAAGGGTGAGGTGTTCGATAAGGTTCTGGGACTTGAGCTTGGCGCAGATGACTATGTGGTAAAGCCGTTTGAGGCTAAAGAGGTAATAGCCCGTATACGTGCCGTTTTAAGGCGTGCGGGCCATACCGATGAAGAACCCGTTAAAGAAGTTAAGTGGGACAAGCTTTCAATAAATCTTACAAATTATGAGCTTAAGGTAGATGGCGTACAGATAGATACACCGCCAAAGGAAATGGAGCTTATATTCCACCTTGCCAGCAACCCCAACAGGGTATTCACCCGCGACCAGCTTCTTGATGAAGTTTGGGGATTCGATTATTACGGTGATTCCCGCACTGTTGACGTTCATATCAAAAGATTAAGGGAGAAGCTTGAAGGTGTTTCCGATAAATGGGTGCTTAAAACCGTATGGGGCGTTGGCTACAAATTTGAGGTCAAATAGTGTAAAAATTCATTTAGATTATAAAACGACCGTGAAAATAAAGTAATATAAAGCCTGTTTGAAAAATATTACATTTGTTTTTCAAACAGGTTTTGTGATTATATGAAAGTATATAAACTTGGGGTGAATACATCAATGTTTTCAAAGAAAAGCCTTTACTGGAACTACATACGGGCAATAGTGATTATTCTGCTGATAGGATTTACTATGTTTGGCGGCATAACCATAATGCAAACCGCCGGGCTAATACAGGAAACGAAGGAAAAAAAGCTTACGGACAGCTCCTATACGGCAAGGAATATTCTATTAAACCAGATAGAAAGAAGATTTATGATAATTAATAATTTGGATATATATACAATGATGCATACAGACAATATTGTTCCAGCAGTGTCTGCCATGCTCAACGGCAACGGCATGGATTTAATTATAGCGGATGCAAGCGGCAATATGATATTCTCATCAATCAACGGAAATACGAATAGTAATTTTTTGATGGGAATAGTCAGTATAAATGAAAATATCCGTATGGAAGCAAAAGAAAAACAAGAATTATTAAAAGAAGACAGATTGGCAGAAATTACGGACATCAATGTAGCTAAAATTCCCGATGATGTAAATAAATACATAAATAAAAAAAGAAGAATCATGCTGATGCCGCTTGCTGTGACGAAGTATTACGGACTTGTTTATACAAACGATTTTTACGGGTACATGATTGTTGCTGAGAACATTGACGATATCTCACAGACAAATACGTCGATTATCAAGACCATGCTTATTGCTTCTGCTGTTGTTTTGCTGATGATTTTTACGATTGTAGGCTTTTGGACGTACCGAATGATGAAGCCGCTGCACCAAATGGCACTTGCAACAAAGAGCTTTGCACAGGGAGACTTCAGCAAACGTGTTGATGTTGACAGTGAGGACGAGATAGGTCAGCTGTCGCTTTCATTCAATCAAATGGCAGATTCACTTGCAACAAGCGAGGGCATAAGGAGGAACTTTGTTGCAAATGTATCACATGAGCTGAAAACGCCCATGACCACCATTGCGGGATTTATCAACGGTATTCTGGACGGAACTATACCAAAGGAAAAGGAAGCGAATTATTTAAAAATTGTTTCCAATGAAATACGCAGACTGTCAAGACTTGTTGAGTCAATGCTGTCACTTTCACGAATTGACAGCGGCGAATTGAAGCTCAGGCAGGAAAGCTTTAATATTTCATCGACAATTTTTAATACAATTCTTACTTTTGAGAATAATATAGAGAGTAAGAAGATAGATGTGCGAGGCTTGGAGAATATACCCGACATTACCGTTGTAGGCGACCCGGACATGATACATCAGGTTATATACAATCTGATTGAAAATGCGGTTAAATTTGTAAACGAGGGCGGATATATTGAGGTAAAAACACTTGACACATATGAAAAATGTGTTGTGAAGATAACAAACAGCGGTGCCGGTATTGCTGAAAATGAGATAAAGCATATATTTGAAAAATTCTATAAAACAGATAAATCCCGTTCCATAGACAAAAAGGGTATGGGTCTTGGACTGTATATAGTAAAAACTATAATACGTTTGCATGGCGGCGATATATTTGCCAAAAGCGTTTTAAACGAATACACGACCTTTGAGTTTTATATACCTAAAAAAGAGGATAAGTCCAAGCATTATTTAAAGGGTTCGAGTAAAAATGAGAATGCCGATTGATAAATGACAGCAGAGAGGCTGTTAAGTATATAAAACTTATTTTGAAGAAAATAAAAAAAGATATTTACTTGTCGTTAAAAAAATGGTATCATTTATATGATTGTAGGTAATTGTTCGAAGCGGCGTCAAATATATTATGCCGATAAATGAATAACAAAAAACAAGTGTGTGAGTGAAATGCCGGGCATATATGTGATATAGTGCCGTGACGGTTTTGTAAAGACACTTTATTACACGCTTTGTATAAAAGATGAAACAGAAAAGAGGCGATTTGCCATGACAGAATTTAACGGTACAGCAAATGAAAACAACAATGTTCCGGAAATTAAAACTGCAACAGTACAAAATGCAGTTGCATCGAGCAATAGTATTGATGAGGTTATCAAAAAGGTGACCGATATGAATATGTCCGCCGTAAATGATGACGAAGGCAAAATATCAGAAAATGAAGCTGAGCCGATTACAGTACAGCCCAATATGCCTATTGTAGCGGCAAAGCCGATAACACCGGCACAACCGGCCCCGGCAGTGGCGGCAACACCGGTGGCGACGGCACAACCGGCTCCGGCGGCAACACCTGTAGCGACGGCACAACCGGCTCCAGTGGCGGCAACACCTGTAGCGACGGCACAACCGGCCCCGGCGGTAGCAAAGCCTGTAGCGACAGCGCAACCGGCTCCGGCGGTAGCAAAGCCTGTAGCGACAGCACAACCGGCCCCGGCAGTGGCGGCAACACCTGTAGCGACAGCGCAACCGGCTCCTGTGGCAACACCTGTAGCGACAGCGCAACCGGCCCCGGCGGCAGTAAAGCCTGCGGTAGCGGCACAGCCTGCACCGAAACCGATAAAAATAGATGAAAGTTCGTTTAGCAATGCAATAGCTTTTGACGCAGTGCCTACAACTTCTCATGTGCCTGTTCAGACAACTCAGACAGCGACAGCACAGCCTGCCCCAGCGGCAGTAGTAAAGCCTGCGGCAACGGTACAGCCTGCACAAGCGACAGCACAGCCTGCCCCAGCGGCGGCAGTAAAGCCGGCAGTAGCGGCACAGCCTGCTCAAGCGACAGCACAGCCTGCCCCGGCGGCAGTAGTAAAGCCTGCGGCAACGGCACAGCCTGCTCAAGCGACAGCACAGCCTGCCCCAGCGGCAGTAGTAAAGCCTGCGGCAACGGTACAGCCTGCAC
>CADBRB010000071.1 GCA_902796955.1 uncultured Ruminococcus sp. | reverse complement strand
GCAGAAAGATATGGTGATTTGCAAAAGATGTCTAAAGATAATAAAACTCTAAATGTGAATTTCGAGATTCCCGAATTACCTAAAAATGATAATTCTGTTCAAAAGAATAAAGATAAAAACCAAAACAAAAGCTTTACAAAGCGTAACAAAGGCTTTATAAAAGGCTTTAACAGAAAAAAACATTTTGAAACAAGTAAACAGGATGATAGTAATATTACCGGTATCAGCCTTGCAGATAGTGAGAGTATTGATGAGCCGCCTGCGGTTGGCGAGGCCTCAGTTGATGATATTGAAAACGAGGTCATACACGAAGAAGAGAGCGATTCGGATTTAAACGAATTTGTACAAACTGAGGACAGCGGCGATTATGACGGCAATAGCTTCACCGATGATGAATATATTGACGAGCCGCCTGCGGTTGGCGAGGCCTCAGTTGATGATATCGAAAACGAGGTCATACACGAAGAAGAGAGCGATTCGGATTTAAACGAATTTGTACAAACTGAGGACAGCGGCGATTATGACGGCAACAGCTTCACCGATGATGAATATGTTGACGAGCCGCCTGCGGTTGGCGAAGCCTCAGTTGATGATGTTGAAAACGTTGATGAAATCAGTACGACTGACAGTTCTGCCGATATTGATGTCGACACTGCCGATGAAAACAGCACCTCTGATAATGACGGCACCGATGATATTTCGGACATTTTCGATGAACACAGCCTTGAAGACGACAACTCGATATACTCCGACGAAATAGTTTTGTTGATACAGTATATGCCTGAAATCGGCAATACTATAGATGCGGAGTATGACCCCGACAGCTTTAAAAGTATAATTGCATCTCAAATTGGAGAAGCTTTCCCAGACAGCAATAACAGTGAAAGCGAAGCGACTGAGGATAATCCCGAAGGTGAAGAAGCCGTAAAAGAAGATGAGGTCGATACAGAAAAACCGACTGATGGCGAAAATGAGAATACAGCCGACAGCACTGAGATGAGCGTGACCGAAAAAATTGCGGCAGACCCCGAACTTGCAGACAAGCTGAAAAAACATAGAAGGCGCAAGATAATAAGACGTACAGTTAAGACGATAATCTTTTTACTGTGTTTGATTCTGATTGTTGCGGGAATACTTATTATGTATTATTATGAGGTATTGAACTCGTTGATTTTTAAAGAGCTTAATGATACTTCTGCGCCCGAACAGACATCTTCAAGAATTATTTTTGATATACCTATGACGCCGACCGAACCGGCAACCCCTACTGACGGCGTATCAAATTCTTCCAATCCGGCAAGCTCTTCGGCTGTGTCTGAATGGACGATTGAAATTTCTGACGGTTCAAAGTTGCTTAATGACCCCATGGTGCTTAATGTCATGCTTTTCGGCTCTGATACACGTCATGTAGGCGATGAAGCGGGAAACAGCGATACCATGATTTTGCTTTCGCTTGACAACAGACATAAAAAGATAAAATTCACATCGTTTATGCGTGATACGTGGATAAATATTCCGGGCTACGGCCCCAATAAAATGAACGCCGCATACTCTTTCGGCGGACCGAGGCTTGCCATTGAAACCGTAGAACGCAATTACGGTATTAACATTGACAGATACGCAATCGTTGATTTTTCAAGCTTTATTGAAATAATCAATATTCTGGGCGGTATAGACATAAAGCTTGATGAGTTTGAGATAGATTACATCAACAGGCAAATGTACGATAACCGCCAGACTACAGACCGTCATTATCTTAAGGCAAAGCCGGGCAATGTACATCTTAACGGCCTGCAGGCACTTTGGCACGCAAGAAACAGAGATTCATACTTCTCTGATTTTGACCGAACAAGCAGACAGCGTCAGGTTATAAACGCTGTTTTGAAAAAATACGAAACGGCATCTTTAAATGCGATATTGGATAGCGTTGCAAAGGCCGGTCCGAAGATTACAACCAACCTTAAAAAGACGGAAATAACCGCACTGGTTAAAAATTCTTTGACCTATCTTACCTATACCAGAGAGGAATCAAGCATACCCGATATTTACAGCGATAATATGCTTATTGATAATTCCTTCCCGACGCAGTACGGACCTCTCTCCGTATTGTTGATACCTGATTGGAACAGAGCAAGACGCGACCTTGCAAGCTTTATATTCGAGGAATCGTTTGCGGGATATCAAAAACCGCAGCGTAATACCTCCGCAGCATGGTGATAATTATTTTTACATTTTGTGATATAAAAAACAAATTTGTTGTGCTATAATATTCACCTCTTCGGTTACGTTATACGGCGGCTTTACCCTTGTAAACAGCAAACTCACTGTGCATAAATGCAGACCTTAAAAGCTTCCGTTTACATTATTTCAGCAAAAATAAGGAGATTACTTTATGGCAAAAAGAATGGCAAAACAATCCTCTGACAACAGTCAGTTTGAGGATATATATTCCGATTCATCACACAAAGTAAACAAGAAGCATTACGGTAAGCCGAAAAGATTCTTTGTATTAAAGAAGATTGGTCTGATGCTTCTCTCGATAATTTTTACACTTTCCGGTGCAATGATGGTATATTACTATAAGACACTTGATGTTGTAAATTTTATCCCGCTTAACTTTGATGTTCCGAGCAGTACAAGTTCAGCCGGCAGTTTAAACCCGATACATTCAACAAACAGCGACAACCTGTTAAATGACCCTATGATATTGAATGTTATGCTTTTCGGCTCTGACAGAAGAAGCACGGACGAATACGGCAGAAGCGATACAATGATAATGCTGTCAATAGATAACCGTACCAAAACACTTAAAATGACCTCTTTTTTAAGAGATATGTGGGTTGAGATACCGGGCTACGGCAGTGACAGACTCAATGCGGCATATTCGTTTGGTGGGCCGAGCCTGGCCATACTTACCTTAGAGAGCAATTTCGGTATAAGAATTGACAGATATGCTGTTGTTGACTTTACGAGCTTTAAAAATATCGTTGATATTTTAGGCGGCATCGACATTGAGCTTTCAGACTTTGAAATTGACTATATAAACTGGCAGTTATACAAGAATAATCAGGCTGATACACGCTATGAAATCGACGCAGAAGCCGGCATTGTTCATCTGAACGGGCAGCAGGCGCTTTGGCACGCCAGAAACAGGGATTCCTTAGGCTCTGACTTTGACAGAACGGATAGACAAAGACAGGTTTTGAATGTGATTATTAATGAGGTGAAGCAGTGCAGTTTCTCTCAGCTTATTGACATTGTATCCGAGATTGGCCCAAAGATAACCACAAACTTTAAAAAATCCGAAATCACAACTCTTGTTTCAAATGCTCTTACCTATTTGAAATACGATGTAGAACAGTATAAGCTTCCCGCTCCCGAAAATTATTACGGAGCTATAATAGAAGAAAAAGATGTTCTTGTGGTAAGCGATTGGGACGAGGCAAGGCTGGAGCTTGCAAAGTTTGTATTCGGTGAATCCGTTGCGGTTAAACAACCGGAATAAAAACAAATAATCGAAATTGACAAAAAAATGCTCCGTATCACAAAAAAGTGATACGGAGCATTTATTCATATGCCAACTTCGGCAGAGATTTATTCTCTTAAAAAGTCAGACTTTTTCGGGAATTTTAAAGTTCTTAAGAATGAAGGATTTAAATGCGCTTTTATCTCCCTTTACGAAGCCGTCCTTCAATACACGGACAACAAAGCTGTCGTCTACCCAAAGGTGATAATACTCATCATTTTCAGTAAAGTCACATAAATCAGAATACTTGTAATCAATGGTTGAGTTGTTGTCACGAATGGTAAAGCTGTCATCAAAAAACCGGATATTTCTTATCCATTTTGAAACTTTATTTCGCCTGAGCATGGCTCCGTACTGTGCGGCCGCCATTTTTCTCGTTTTAAAAATGAGAGCATATACGCAATATGCGCTGTATATCAACCCTATTGCAAGATACGGAAGCTGGCGGGCGATAATCGCTATAATAATGAGCAGAATACCGCAGGAAAGACCTGCTATCCTCGCTATTTGATTGGTTTTTATTATTCGCTTTGAACGCTCGGTAATCGGATTTTTAATCCAATCGTAATATCTGAGAAAAGTAATCTCATAGTTATTTTCAAAATTTATCTCCATAGTTTGCCTCCGCTTGCTGTTTTGTGCAAATCACTTCACAGCATTTATTATGTATTAATTATACACGGTGCGCATGAAATGTCAATAATAATCGGCACACATTGCAAGTGAATTTTTATGTTCTGAGAATTGCATTTCTCTCATCCGCACACAAAAAAGCAGAGTGTGAGCGGACAGCTGTTCCATCATAGTCTATCTCTTGCGGAGGATTTTTCGGTAAGTTGTTTTATGCTATTTTGTAAACGCTTGCGCACATTGTGTTTTGCCTTTTTACTCAGGGAGAAAGCTATTTAAGCTTCTTTGAATAACGGCAGAAGCAATCTAAAATATACAAATTAAATATTTTCCGATGTTCGACAGGACGACACACTCTGCCGGCTGTTCTCTCAATGCAGTCTACCATCTATACCCTCTGTGCTGGCAAGATACAGACGCTTGTACTCGCCGTCTTTTTGCATTAACGTATCATGCGTACCCTGCTCTATTATTTTGCCTCCGTCAACCACGATTATCTCGTCTGCGTGACGTACTGTGGAAAGCCTGTGTGCTACAACAACGGTGGTTCTTCCCTTGCAAAGCTCATCAAGCGACCTTTGTATCATTAGCTCGGTTGCGTTATCCAGTGCGCTTGTGGCTTCGTCAAGAATCAGTATCGGCGGATTTTTGAGGAATACTCTTGCTATGCTGAGCCTTTGCTTTTGACCGCCGGAAAGCCGTACTCCCCTCTCGCCTATCTCGGTATCGTAGCCTTTTTCAAGCGACATTATATATTCATGTATATTGGCGGACTTTGCGGCTTGGATTATATCTTCATCGCTTGCATCGGGTCTGCCGTAGAGTATGTTGTCACGTACCGTACCGTTAAACAGGAATATATCCTGCTGGACTATTCCTATATTTTTGCGCAGGGAATCAAACGTAACGCTTGAAATATCCTTGCCGTCTATAAGTATTTCACCCTCCGATATTTGATAGAATCCGGGGATAAGGTGGCATATGGTTGTTTTTCCGCCGCCGGAAGCACCCACAAGCGCAACCGTTTTTCCCTTTTCTACAGTAAAGCTGATATCATCAAGGATTTCCTCTTTATTTTCGTAAGAGAAGGATACGTTTTTAAACTCGATTTTGCCCTGCGCCGTACCCATATCTACGGCGTCCGGCTTTTCGTTTTCGGGCTTTTCGTCCATTATCTCTAAAAAGCGTGTAAAGCCCGTCAAGCCGTTTTGGTATTGCTCCACAAAGGCTACAAGCGTGGTTACGGGGCTTATAAACAGATTTATGGATACTATAAACGTTGAGTAATCGCCAAAGGTTATTCTGCCGTTATAGAGGAACAAACCGCCTGCTATAAGCACTATAACGTTGAATATATCCGTTACAAATGATGTAGATGAGCTGAAAATTCCCATATATTTATAGGCTGATTTGCGTGATGATACAAACTGTTTGTTGCCTTTTTCAAATTTTTCAAGCTCTTTTTGTGAGTTCGTGAACGCCTTTGTTACTCTTATGCCGGATATGCTGCTCTCAAGGTCTGCGTTTATTACCGCTATGTCCTTGCGTGTTTGCATAAATGCATCTCTCATGCGCTTTCTAAGCATGATTACTATTGTGAGTAAAAACGGCAGACAGGCAAATACTATCAGCGTAAGCAGAGCGTCTATAGAGCAGAGATAGATAAACGAGCCTATTATCATAACGCTTGAAATGAAAAGGTTTTCCGGCCCGTGATGCGCAAGCTCGCTGACGTCCATAAGGTCGTTTGTCATGCGTGACATTATCTTGCCTGTTTCGTTATTATCATAATATGTATACGGCAGACTTTGCAGATGAATAAACATCTCCTTACGCATTTGAGCCTGCATCTTTACTCCGATAACGTGACCGTAATATTGAACAAAAAAACGAAGATACATACGCACAAGATAACATACAAACAGGACTATACCGAGCAATACAACCATTTGATAGTTCCGATTAGGGATAAAATCGTTGAGCATATTACGTGTTATAATCGGATACAGCATACCTATAAGCGAGATAAACAGCGATGCGGTCATATCGCAGGCAAACATGAATTTATGCGGTTTGTAATAGCTTATAAATCTTTTTAACATTACCATTCTCCTATAACAAAGAGCGCATACCGAAACGTATACGCTCCAAAATCATTTATTC
>CADBRB010000070.1 GCA_902796955.1 uncultured Ruminococcus sp. | reverse complement strand
TCTATGTAAAAAACGGACAATCATGGGTAAAGCTTGCTGATACTACAGCGCTTTCGTACATACACAAGGCGGCAAAATCAGGCGTAACATACACTTATACGTTGCGATGCTTAGACGCTAAGGGCAAGATAACAGGCAGTTATTATACCTCAGGCCGGAAAATACAGTTTATAGCCATGCCTGTTGTGTCGCTTGCCAATGTTAAGGGCGGAGTTAAGATTAATTGGAAGAAAATAAGCGGTGCGGCTAAGTACAGAATATTTGTAAAAAACACTAATATGAAGTGGTCAAAGTTAGTGGACGTTGCCGCCGTTTCGTACATTGACAGAGAGGTGAAAACCGGAGCGGTGTATACTTATACCGTAAGATGTATAACTGCCGACGGGAAAAAGTATACGAGCGCATACAATACAAAAGGCGTAACGATAAAGCATAAATAATTAGTAAGTCCCTTTTACTTTTGTGTTGTTAATAAGATAAATCTAAATTTATAAATAAAGAAGGTTTGAAATCGAATATGGAATACAATATCAGAAAACTTGAAAGTATTGAAACTAAGACTGCATTAAATTTGGTCTATAAAGTGTTTATGTAATATGAAGCTCCTGACTATTCCGAATAAGGTATCGAGTAGTTTTATAAATCCATACATGATGAAAACTATTTATCGAAACTGTGCTTATATGGTGCGTTTGATTCGGAACAGTTGATTGGTGTAATTGCAACAAGAAGCGAAGGAATGCACATTGCTTTGTTTTTTGTTGAAGGCAAATATCAGGGAAAAGGTATCGGAAGAAAGCTGTTTCAAACTGTAGTGTCTGAATGCAAGTATAATCGGTTGACAGTAAATTCATCTCCGTATGCTGTTCCGATTTATCACAAACTCGGCTTTACCGATACGGATGCCGAACAAGTGATGAATGGTCTGAGATTTACTCATATGGAGTACAAATTCTGATTTATCGCAGGAGCACTTTTGTTAAAAGGGAGATTAGTAATTGAAGTTTTTAGAATAACAGCTCCGTATTGTAAGTGATTTGCGGTACGGAGCTTTTGCTAAGTATAGATGGTGACAAGTGATAGATGTGATGTAGTAATTGAAGATTCTATTTCCGATTTGTCAAGTGACAATTTGGAAATTGATTTATTTATAGTTTTCTTTTGTGAGAGATTATGATAAAATTTAGATAAATAAGAATAATTTTCTCACATTATGGCAATAAATACAAGGTTTTTTTGTGTGCAATGCTATTTATGTGCCAATTTTGTTCTATTGAAGGACTTAAAAAATCACCGGGTATACCTCGGTACGGCAAATTAAAAATAATAAAGAAAAGGGGAATAATCATGAGGAAGATAATTTCTGTTATTTTGGCTATGCTGCTTGTTATCTCGATGGTACCAATGACAGCCTTTGCTAATGACGGCCCGGTACCCTATGATCAAGATTTGGGGTGGGATTCATTCTCAAGCATCGGAATAGGGCAAAGATGGAAGGAATTGAAATACGAGAGTATTACAGAGCAGAACTATGATGAGCTTTATGATACGCTGATATACGCAAACGGCGAAATCGTGGACGATTTTAACGGCGTAAGCTATGATATTGAAAGCAATACTCTTACGCTGAATAATGCACAGCTCGATGAATACATGATTTCTGCTGTACGCATGGGCGATGATTTTAAAATCGACGTTGTGGGCGATTGTGAAGTAGGTCAGATTTTAGTTGCCGGTTGTGACCACGGCGGCTCGCTGGAGATAACCGGAGAGGGCAACCTTGTGGTCAACAACGATACATACTGTGATTACGGCGTGATTATGCTTGCTGACGGACAAACTGCAAAAATGACATTTGATATAGTCGGAACAACTAATATCTATGGCTCTAATGCTGCAAGCGTAACCGTTAAGGAACATAAGTATGATTTCGGCGATTTGAGCGATGTATATGAACTGCACAACGGCCGCTATCTGCAATTAAACGAAGACTATGAGGTTTCAAGCTATACTCAAAATATAGGGAAGCACATTGGCGGATACGTGAGATGTGAAGGTAATATCTCGAGCGAATGCGGATATAAAATTGTACCAAACGACGCTGAGGAGAACGATGATGAAAAATTTGTTGCAATGCCTCAGGAGGATCAATCTTGGTTTATAATGAGATATGTATATGAGCCGAGTATTCAGGCTTATATAAGAGATATTTATTTCTATACAGAGCCATGCAGTGAGGAAGAACTGCTTGAGAGCTATTATTTTGTAACAGAGAACAACGACAGAGTAATGTTTACCTTACCGTATTCTTATGACTATGATGAGTATGATGAGTATACAAACGAATTTATGGAAACATATGCTGTTGAAACTGTTGAGGATGATAACGGCGGGCAGACCCAAAATGTTTACAGCGTAAACTTTCTCCCGGTATCAGGTATATACTATTTTGAAGAAAGCGATGTTGATGTCAACTCATTGACAAGAGCTTATGAAGATGAAGCTGTAGAGGGCTATTATAATTACTATTTGCTAAGCGGATTTGAATATGTAGGAGATGCATTTAATCCGATTGGTATGCATACCGGTATTTATGTATATGAAACAGATGAAAACGGCGAACAAATACTGGATAAGGAAGGCGAGCCGATACAGCACAGTATTTATGAGAACGGTAACGCAAATTACGATTATGTAGGAATTAGCTTTGACGATACGACTGATACTTTGTTTATTGATGAAGTTAATGACAGCAGCCTTGTGCTTGACATAAGCGGCTTGCACAATGTAAATATGGAATTATCCGGTGACGTGTGCTTAGGCAGAATAATCGTATGGCCGCAAGGCGAAAACAGCTCGTTAAGAGTTGGAGGCAGCGGAAAGCTTACAGTGAATCCGAATGGAGTATTTGAAAACGCCATTATTGTAAATGCAATGCATGAAGCACCCAGCGTGACATTTGCCAAGAACATTACCGTTGAGCTTTACGGACGTAAGGACAGCGACCATGCTGCAAAAATAAGCTGTACGTCAAATCAATCTACAAACGGAACATTTGTATTTGAAGACGGCTATTATCCTTATATAAGGCAGGAGCCTTATCAAAATCACAGGGCAAGAAGGGTAGAGGGATATAAAATCTCCGATAATCCCAGATATGACAGAAGCGGTATGCTTGCTTCCAGTCAAAGTGACCCAAACGGAATATATGTTGTGAACGAGTACACACGTTCAGATGATAACGATAATATAATTGAGAGCGGATATGATGTACAAAAACTTATATATTTAGATTGGCCGGGAGTATATGTTCCCGACCTGAAATTCGGAGAACACGGCAATATACAGATGTCAGTTGAGGAATTTGAAGCATCTGACTATGAGTTTGTGCTTGATAACGATGAGAATACATGGATAGACTATAAGAGCTATGACTATTCAACAGCATATGAAGTTTACAGAGATCCTACCAACGGATATGAATATATTGTTGATGATGAGATAATAAACGGAGAGCTGCAGGAATGTGTATATGATTATCAGGTGCTTGTTGATATTGATGAGCATTTCTACGCTCTTACATTAAATGAAAACATTAAACCGGAAAATCTGGAGCAAGTATATGACGATGAAGTGGTGGACGGAATATGGAACTATGAGCTTAATGGAAATTACTTCTACCATGAGCCTACGGATACACCTGATTATCCCAATGAGAACGGACATATTAGCTTTTCAGAGGTAACTGAAAATGGCGAGTTAATTGTAGATGAAAATGATGAAGAGATAAGATATGACGTTTGGGACGGGAAAACACTGATTAATAATATGCCGGGAGCATATTACGATGACGTTACAAATACGCTGAATCTCTCCAACCTCAATGCGTCGAATTATTTGCTTACCATAATAGAAATGAGCGCAGGCAACGGCCTTATTATAAATGTATACGGCGATTGCAAAATAGCCAGAATAGATTTGATTGGCGGCGGCTACTATAATATAACCGGCAGCGGTACGCTTACCATAAATGAAGACAAAGTATTTGACGTTGGCATTTACAATGAATCAATGGGCAAAACTACAACGATTGCGCTTGGACAGGGTGTCAGCATAAATCTTTACGGCAGTAAACATGCGTTAGAGTCGGTGGAAAATACGGTGGTAAATGAGAACGACGCATTGCTTCTGAATAACGGACAATACATAGATTTGAAAAAGGAGCCGCTTGTAATAAATAACCAGCTGCATAAGAGAGGTTATATGCTGTCGACCATAGACAACGGTGCGCAGACCTTTGACGTTGTAAGGAACGGAAGCTTCCCGAATGATATGTTTGCTGAAACGCATTACGCCGAGCCTGACGGTCAGGGCGGCAGCAGACTTGTATACTGTGTAAGCAGATATGTGTACAGCAACAGATATCAGGACTACTTTAAGGACTACAGCTTTGGCAGTTACGGTACTTCACAGTTGAGCGAACAGGATTTTAATGATTTCTATTATTATGAATACAATGCTCAACAGGAGAAAGTGCAGTTTACCGTACAACATCAGTATGAGTACTCACAGCTTCCAGTATATCATAATGCAACCGGAGATAAATATGCCTTGCGGAGATATATGGCGGACGACGAGGAGATAGTCAGGACATTCAGCTATGAGGATATTCTTGAACTGGACGATGCGGTATTCTTTACAGAAGAGCCTGATATTGACAGCAGTGACTTTGAGCCTGAAATGGAGGACAGACTCATTGAAGACGTATACACTATTTTCATAGATTCCGATGAGTTTATATATGGCGGCGGTCAACAGTATGAAGAAAGCGTATATCTCTTTGTTGTGGATATTGACAGGCAAACCGGAGAGATAGTTTATACTGACGAAGGAACTACTCAGCTTTACGGCGATAACGAAATGATGGAAGAGCTTGACGGCGCAGTTTATGATGCTGACAATAAGGTTCTTACTCTCAATAACCTTAATGCTCCGAACCGTGCGATTGTTATAAGCGGATATGACAGTGACTTTACGGTGAATGTTCAGGGTGAAAACAGTATAGGATGTATAGAGGCGTTCCCGTCTGCCGATAATGCAAACCTTATAATAAACGGCGACGGAAAACTGACGATAAATGCGAGCTGGCTGCGCCCTGCGGGTATAACCTGTGATGCCGTTAATAAAAACTGCTCTATAATATTCGGCGAAGACGTAGTTTTATATGTATTCGGACAGATAAACTCGGTAAGAATGAATGCGTCAGCCGTTCAGACAATAGATGAAGCGATAGTGTTTGAAAACGGCGAGGATTATTCGGTTGTTAAAGAGCCTACTGTGGATTCGAGAGTTAAGGAAGTAAGCGGATATTCGGTGCCTGATTATGACAGCGGCTCGTTGTTAAGGAAGGTTGTGGCGTCAAAGAGTAACCCGAACGATATATATTATATGTATAAGAACACTGTATATCTGACAGCGAGCCAGACTGAAGAATACTATATACTTGAAAAATATATATACAGCGATACGCTTCAGGATTACTTTATGGACACAAAATTCGGCAATTATGGCTCTATAGAATTATCCTCTGATGAATTCTATGATAATTACGAATATGTGCTTGACAATAACGGATATGAAAAGGAAGTCAGCATAAGATATAGTTACAATTATTGGGAATACATAACGGTATATAAAGATGCAAACAACCGTGAGTATGGGTATATGAACTACTACAGTAACGGAAATAATATGCTGAGAATATTCGAGATGGAAGAGATACCTGAAATTGAGAATACTTACAGGCTTACAGAGGTGTTTAATGTCGACCCGTCATCGCTTACACCGGTAGAAGAAAGCAAAATAATTGAAGGTGTTTACGATTATCATATCGACGATTCTGAGTTTGCCTATAATGCGGGTGAGCCCGACCCAAGCAATATTGAGCTTGTAGATATAGGCAACATATGGACAAACCTTGAAGCAGATAAGGATGTGCCGTTTACTACGGAGCTTAATCCTGATTCAGCCTGTCCGCTTGAAATGACAATATTTGAGGAAAAATGGATAAATGTAAATAACCCGGAGGAATATATTTCTTCAAACGGCAGTATGCCGGCTATTCCCGGTGTGACATATGCCTACGAGATAACGCTGAAAGCTAAGAGAGGCTTTGTGTTTGTGCCTGAGTTTACGTTTATCTACGGAGGAAGCGAAGTTAATGCGGAGTGTGACATACGTGATAACGGCAAGACGATGGTTCTCTCCGGATTTATACCGAATGTAACGGTAGAAGAAAGCGGTACGCAGCTGCTTGCACCGCCATCGCAGTTGTATTTCCAGAACTATGAACGAGGACTGGGCATAGCTTGGGACGGCGTATTCGGTGCGGAAAAATACAGAATTTACAAGAAGAACGAGACTAATGGTTGGGATGTTCTTGCAGAAACAACCGAAACAGACTTTGTTGACGTACTGGTAGAATCCGATACTGAATATACATACAGCATAGCTTGTATAGATGAACAAGGCAATCTTATAAGTACATTTGATAATGTAGGCTTTAGCACTACATTTATTGAACCGCCTTACATAAGCGAGCTTGCAAATACGGTAGAGGGTGTACAAATTACATGGACGGCCTCTGAATTGGCTCATAAGTTTACAATAGACAGATCTACAGACGGCGAGAATTGGCAATATCTCGGACTTACAACCGAAAGAACATATACGGATACCGAAGTGGAATCCGGCACTACGTATTACTATAAGGTGGGAGCAACTTCGGAAAGCGGATATTCGATGCTTACACCGATGTCACAGAGCGGAACGATAAAATTTATCGCAACTCCGGTGCCGTACTTCCAAAGCTACCGTGACGGTGTTTCGATAGCATGGGATAGGGTTGAAGGCGCAGAAGGCTACAGAGTATTCAGAAAATACGACACGAATTGGATTTCAATAGGAGATACCAATACAGGTACGGAATATATTGACAGAAGTGTTACATCAGGTGAAAGCTATACCTACAGCGTTGTAAGCCTTGACAGAGTAGGCAGAGTTGTAAGCGGATTTGACGAAACAGGAAAGTCGTTTACATTCATTGCTCCGCCGGTAATAAGCTCTATAAAGAATACTGCAACAGGCGTTGAGCTGAAATGGACTGCGGCAGCGGCGGCAAAGAGGTTTGTTATAACAAAATCTGATGATAACGAGAATAGCTGGTCAATGCTGACGACAACTACAGGCAAGACATATGTAGACACGAACGTTGAGTCCGGAAAAACATATATCTACAAGATAGTTGTATCGTCTGAGGATGGAACACATCCGTTGTCGGATGTTTCAGAAACTGCTTCGATAATGTATCTGGCGGTTCCTGTTCTTTCGGAACCGACAAATACATTGACAGGCGTTAAGCTTGCTTGGGGCAAGGTTGCAGGCGCAACAAAGTATGCGGTGCTTGTTAAGAGCGGCACAAGCTGGTCGAAGCTTGGTGTTACGAGCAATACAAGCTATATACACACCGGAGCTGTCAGCGGTAGAAGTTATACATACACGGTTGTTTGCGTTGACGCACAGGATAACTACATAAGCGCATATGATACAACCGGCAAAACAATAACGTTTGTTGCCGTACCTGTGATTAGCTCGCTTACAAATACAGCAACCGGTATAAAGGTAACATGGGGTGCTGTAAAAGGCGCAGGAAAATACAGACTGTATGTAAAGAAAAACGGAACCGGCTGGACAAAGCTTGCAGATGTTACTACGACGGAATATACAGATACAAATGTGGAATCCAATGTAGAGTATTATTATACGATACGCTGCCTGAGCGCAGACGGAAAGAAGTATTTGAGCGGAACTGACAATATAGGTAACAGTAAGCTGTTTATCGGTGCGCCGGTTATATCAAGTGTTACCAACACAACTGCCGGTGTTAAGATAGTATGGGGTGCTACGGCAGGAGCCGCTAAGTACAGAGTATTTGTTAAGACGGCAGGTACATCATGGAAGAAGCTTGCAGATACAGCGTCAACATCATATGTACATAATGCGGCTGTATCGGGTACGACATATGCATATACAATACGCTGTATAGATGCAAACGGACAATTACCCGGCAGCTATGACGCAAAGGGCAAGAGCATACTGTTTATTGGCTCACCACAGATTAGTAAGATAGAGAATGCTTCAAACGGAGCAAAGATAACGTGGGGTAAGGTAACCGGAATAGCCAAGTACAGAGTGTTTGTTAAGACGGCGAAAACATCTTGGAAGAAGCTTGCCGATACAACGAGCGTATCGTATGTACATACGGCGGCTGTATCGGGTACAACGTACTACTACACCATAAGAGGAATAGATGCAAACGGAAAATATGCGGGAAGCTACTATTCAAGCGGCTGGAGCAATCAGTTTGTGGCTATGCCGGTAATTACGCTGACAAATACCAGCACGGGTATAAAGATTTCATGGAAGAAGATAGCCGGAGCAGGTAAGTACAGGATATTTATTAAGAGCGGAACATCGTGGAAGAAGGTAACGGATACAACGGCTGTATCTTATGTGTATAAGAGCGTAAAGGTCGGTACATCGTATACGTTCACGGTACGTTGCATTAGTGCAGACGGCAAGAAGTTTGTAAGTGCATACAATACAAAGGGTAAGACCATAAAATATACACGATAATATGCGATAAAGCATAAAACGTTAAAAACAAAGATAAGGGCGGAAGCTGATGCTTCCGCCCTTTAGACTGTCGACAAATCGTTCAGACCACACAAAAATATAAAATGATAAGAAAATAAAAAAGCAGGCAGATCATCTAATATGAATGGTCTGTCTGCTTTTTAAAACAGATGTACTTATACTAATTATCATTAAAACAGTTTAAACAGGTGTTATCGGAAAATTATGCAGAACGAGGCGGAGGACGCAGGAATACTGACGTATTCCGAGGACGACAACAAAGTTATGCGGAATTTAACGAAATAGATGTTAATCTGTTTTATTGAGAATTAGTATTAATTAATCTATAATCCATCTTTTGCTGATGTATCGCCCCGGATTATTGTAGTTTATCACCTTGGCATAGTTGCCAACGGCAGTTGCATTGTCGGGTATATCCTTAGTTACTACACTGCCTGCGCCAATGGTAACATTGTTTCCTATGGTTACGTCTTCTACAATACAGACGCTTGGCCCTATGTAGACATTATCCCCGATTTTTGCGGCGTGATTTTCATTACTGCCAATGGTTGTAAATTGCGACAAATTGCAATTATTGCCGATTATTGCAGTCGGGTTTACAACAATCGGCCCTCCGTGACCTATGTATAAGCCATATCCCACCTGAGTTGTTCGGGGAAGCTTTATGGTTCTTTTTGTACGGTTTATTACCCATAAAAATGTGCCGAATAATTTTGGGAATCCTTTTAAATGACATAGCCTGAAAGCGTATTGAAACCGGAACGTGCGATTAAAAGTATACGCTTTTATAAAAGTAAAAAAATCATATTTCCCATAATACCGCATTAAATCACTTTTTACATAATCATTCATTTTTTACACCCGATGCTTCAGATTGTCTTATTTAGTGATATTGTAGCACATTAATGCAATTAAGTCAAATAACAGCATTGATACGTTAATCTGTGAATTTACCGACAAAATAAGAACACTTTCAATGGGCAAAAAACTTGACTGATAACCTTTGTTGTGCTATAATCTAATAATGCAAAATTTGTAGAAATCAGACGATATTACGGCGTTTTC